>JBKPEN010000269.1:0-4538 GCA_046728425.1 Thermoproteota archaeon | reverse complement strand
TGACTGAACTCCTGTCTAAGGCCTTCGCTGAACGCTGTAATGGCGTGCTTTGTAGCACAGTAGACACTCCCTGCGGGATAAACGATTCTTCCTGCTATAGAAGAAATATTGACTATGTGTCCCGACTTTTTGTTCACCATATGTGTAATTACTGCAGCAGTGCAGTAAAGCACTCCCCTGATGTTGACATCGATCATTTTATCCCACTCGTCAACCTTGAGATTCTTAAAAAAGCTCAGTGGCTGGAGACCAGCATTGTTAACGAGGATATCAATGGTACCCCACTTTTTCAGGACAGCATCAGCAAATGCGTCACATTCTGATTTTATCGTGACATCCAGTTTTTGAATGAAAACTTCCCCTCCATTTTTGATGATCTCACTTTGCAACGATTCCACTCTGTCCATACGCCTTGCGCCTGCTGCGACTTTTGCACCAGCTCTAGACAAGGCTAGAGCAGTAGCATAGCCTATGCCACTGCTTGCTCCTGTAACTATTGCAACTTTATCCTTTATCATTTTCTATCATCGTTCAATCAGTTTTTTATATGTTGTAATATGCTTTTACTAATAGCCGTCAAGTTTAAGTATAATGCTTATATTTTCAACACTTGTGTATTTATGAGCCTCGATGACAGCGACGAGCTGGCTTATCTCTGGACTAAGGTAAAATTTATCCAAAAATACATGAGCAAACACAATTGCAGCTATGAAGTCGCCGAGCGCGAGTTTCACATCTGGATTGAAGGACTAATGGATAGCAGGATCGAGCGCGCAAATAAGATGCTAAATTCGCATTAGACGTTCTGCTGCGGCTGCTCAATCTTTTGCTTCTTTGCCATGAACAGCAATAGTACACCAAACATTCCAAGTACTAATGCCAGCCCCTGTGCGCCCCCATTTGGAATTGCAAAAATATAGGCAATTGCAAAAGCGATGCAGGTTATTGCCTGCAGAAGATATGATTTCGCAGCGTGCATCTTGGTCTTTTTTGCTACATATCCTATGGCGAAAAAAACTACTGCAGGATATATAGTAAGAAGAATAAACTGATCAATGTCAATGCCAAGATGAGGCATCAGTAATGATTGTAAGTCAATGCTAAATAAGAATTTTTAGTCTTTACCAATAGCAGAAGGCAATTGAGCAGTCCATAAGAGATATTAGGTTATCACTTGAATGTTCATGCAGTCATCGAGTAGACTGTTTTCTTTTCACACGTATTTTCCAGTAAACAGCTTGACACTTTCCTACGACTTCTACAACTTTCTATTATTGTCATCTATGAAGATTTTTCATCTCTTCTTTGTACTACCTTTTTATTACTGATCTCTTGCGGACATTAGAAGCATGTTACTTTACATATTATGTACACTAACCACCTCCCAAAGAATTTTTTAGAAGGTGCTTTGAATCTACCTACCGTCTTGGCCGTTCTGACCTAGTCATAGCTGATTTTTTACTAATTAAGTACTAATCGAACAACTCCTTTTATAACGAAGTAGGTTCGCATTGTTAATAATATGCCGTACAGAATTATTTTTCTGCATTATTCAACGTATACTTCGATGGCTCCACCGCCATCAATTATTGAGCGAGCATTTTCAAATGGAAGAGATGCCACATCTTCCTGCGCATATGGTCCGTACTTGTTCATATCTATTCCAACAAATGCTTCTATTGGTTTGAGGAATCTGACCACAATTTGTTTTGAGCGCATCCTTGCAGATATCGACTCAAGCACCTTTGGCCTACCTTTAATCAAAGCAGTCATAACTTCGTCTATTCTTTTGTTTAATTCTCGTTTGCCATCAAAGATATATTTTTCCTCATCAGCTAGCTTTGAATAGTCCAGAGGCTCATCCCCTGAGCTGATCTTGGCCTGTCTTGTCTCTACCAGAAGAGATGACGAAGTCGCAAGCATTTCGACCATCCTATCTCTTACCTTTGCTTCGACACCTTCATAGACCAGATCCTTTAGGTTGCCTAGCGCCTCTGCTATTTTCTGAAAAGTGTCTGGCTCTACTGACTGAAGCGAGGGTGTTTCAATTTCTTTTTCCAGCATTTTGTAGACATCTTTAAGTGTAAGGCTACCGCTCTTCTCAGCGTCCCTTTCATTGCTGTTTTGTTGCCCAGCTGTTGTTGACATTTGGCTCACTAAGCCTTAAATTATAGGATTTTAGTGCCTACTGTTGGGGTATTTCAGTTGCCTTATAAATTGGTTGACGGCAGGATCGAGCCATTAACATTTAGTGCTGAACAAGTCATGAGGAGGCTCAAAGAAGACGATATCAAGTTCCTCGATTTGCAGTTCACTGGGCTTTTTGGCCGGTTCCACCACACTACAATAGACTCCAAGATGTTCCGGATTCAGGATTTTACTGATGGCCTTCCAAAGCTTGACGGATCTTCAATACGCGGCTTTACAGAAATACACGAATCCGATCTTATTATAAGGCCTGATTCGGCTACGTATGCAACAGTTCCTTGGATTGGGACGCCTACTGCAAGGCTGATATGCGATATTTTGAGCGGAGGGAGCAAACGTGAAATATTTCCACGAGACCCCCGCGGTGTTGCAAAAAAAGCAGAAAGGTACCTTATAGATCAAGGCTTTGACACTTCTTACTGGGGGCCAGAAGTTGAATTTTTTGTCTTTGATAAGCTTGAGGTTAACACTATGACTCCATACCAAGGTCAGAGCTACCATATCGCATCAAGAGAAGCACCTTGGTCTACCGACAGTGTGGGCTATGCACTTAGGCTCAAAGAGGGGTACCTTCCAAGCGCGCCGGGCGACACGCTCATGGAATACCGAAACGAATGCGTGGATGTACTTACGAATAATTTCGGCATAGTGTGCGATGCTCATCATCATGAAGTAGCGACCGCCGGTCAGTGTGAGATTGATATTCGATTTGATACCTTAGTTAATGCAGCTGATGCCGTTCAAAGTTATAAGTATATCGTCAAGAACATTGCCAAGAAACAAAACATGATTGCGACGATGATGCCAAAGCCGATAGCGCTCGACAATGGCTCCGGCATGCATGTTAATATCAGTCTTTGGAATAAGGGCAAGAATCTATTCTACGATTCTGCTGACGAATACGCAGAAATGTCGCAGACCGCGCGCTATTTTTGTGGAGGCATAATAGAACATGCTCGAGCACTTGCAGGAATCGTTGCGCCTACTACCAACTCTTATAGGAGGCTTGTACCCGGTTACGAGGCGCCAGTATATGTGGCATGGAGCACCGGCAATCGATCTGCAATAATCAGGATCCCAGCGCATTACAAAGGAACCAAGTTCGCTCATCTAAAGCGCATCGAGTTTAGAGCTCCTGATCCTTCATGCAATCCCTACCTTGCATTTTCAGCCATTCTTGCAGGTGGACTCGATGGCATCAAAAAGAAAAAGGACATAAGCGACCCAGTGAATGAGGACATATTTAGGATGACCTCAGAGAGGAGGCGCCAGCTTGGGATAACACAACTGCCGGCAAGCTTGAGAGATGCATACGAGGAGCTTAGAAGTGATAACGTATTCTTAAAGCCGATATTTGACAGTGAGATCATAGATAGAATAATAGAGCACGAGGAAAATGAACACGTAGAGTTGGCGGTGAGACCTCATCCCCATGAGTTTTCAATGTATGCTGATGTCTAGCTTCTTTTTTTGCATAATGAATCTTGCGACTCTAAGACAGAGAATCTCACTTTTTTCTTTCGTCAGATAATAAGAGGCAGCACTGCAAATATCATCTCAAACCCAGTAGCAGTGAACATAAGAGAGATTATGTAATTATTGTCGAGTGAGAATCTATCGTCTAAACTAATGCATCATACAGAACATAACGATGAGCAGACGTACCTCTTACCAATGATCATCATGAATTTTCCTTGTTTATGCCTTTTTCTAGAAAAAGATCTGGCTACCTTTAACACGCTCATGCAGCCTAGATGGCAGGAAGCGTAAGAGACTGTGTACATATGTCACGGCATAAACTCAATTTCCTTACTGGATCGATCGCTAGCTGATCTTGAATCAAGTTACAGATTCAATCTTTGCCTTGTAGTCAGACGAAGGAATAACAACACAATATGCAGCAAGCAAATGCATTAATCCCACTCGATTACCAAAACTTCTCAAAAAGTAATCCTAAGATCGAATTCCATATCTCATAAATACGTAAAAAATATAGAAGAAAATTATATAAGATTGTGTAATCGTTATGAATGGCTTTTTTTCATAAAAACTTGTTATAACATAGCATAGTATAAGAGTGTATAAGGATATAGGGTTACAAATACATAAGCATATTTTCGAAATCATGATATAAGCGCAGTCGGTAGTTGAGATAAAATGTTGGACGATGATTCCTCTTTATCATCTTCTGCTGCAATCCCTTTTCCGACGCTTACAATTCTGTATTTGCCAGCAGAGGCCAAAACGGTGGTTGAAGAAGTGGGTCAGAAATATCCCAACAGCACAGTAGAGGAGTGCATTGGTTTTTTCCATGGGATGCAGAGACACTA
>JBKPEN010000276.1:0-3886 GCA_046728425.1 Thermoproteota archaeon | reverse complement strand
AAGTCAAGAATTGAGTACATAGACACTGCAAAGTGGCATACTGCTGCAAGCTCAAAAACAATAGACTACCAGCAACTGAAGACAAGGTTCTAAGGGCTCAAACACTTTTTTATAACGGCAAGCCTTTGTAACGAAACAAGCGAGAAGAGTTTACGGATGTCTGAGGTGAAAAGGCAGTTTGAGACAATCGGCAGCAACGGCGTGCTGTGGATAAATGTACAGAAGCCAACATTTGCGGACATTAATGCTCTTGGGCAGAAGTACCCATTCCAGAGACTCAACCTCGAAGATTGTCTGTCTAAGATCCAGATCCCAAAGATTGACAGGTATGAAAGTCACATCTTTGCCATTCTACATTTTCCTACGCCAGACAAGGAAAAGGGCTTCCTCTCTAGTCAGCTTTCTATCTTTATGGGGCCCGATTATCTAGTAACAATTCATCAAGGGGATCTGAAGGCACTTCAAGAGCTCTTCAATATGTGCAAGAGCGATGAAAAACAAAAGCAGGCAATAATGGGTAGGTCGTCAGGCTATCTACTCCATAAGATAATTGATACACTGGTAGATGATCTCCTCCACATTCTGATGAAAGTTGTAGGCAACATCGATGATATTGAGGACAGTGTATTTGACGAGCAAATATCGATCCCACGCCAGATATCTCTTTTGAGAAGGGAGATAACAACCTTAAGAAGAATAGTCATCCCGCTTCGCAGGACGGTACTTGATCTGTCTAAAGATGTCCAGCGTTTTTCGAGAGAAGATGTTGCTCCCTATTTCAAAGATGTACAAGATCACATTGAAAAGGTGTACGAGGCCTTAGAAGAAGCAAAAGAAACAGTGGAGATCTACAAGGATACAGACTATATGCTCAGCCAAGAAAAAACCAACAAAATATTAGGCGTGCTAACAATAGTATTCACGCTGTCGATTCCAGCTACAGTCATTGGCGCATTTTATGGCATGAACGTCAATCTGCCAGGAGGAACAGGAACTGGGCCTTGGACTAGGCTAGGACCTTATACTACTTTGATATTTGTTTTGGTGGTTTCCTCCATTTCTGCTCTACTTATGATATTATATTTCAGAAGACTTGGATGGTTAGGAGCATCAAGGTAGCCATCCTTTATATCCAGACAATTTCTCGTAGCAGAGCCACAAAGGCAGAGAGATATTTTGCTCTGAATGATATATAGAGAGGGCTACGTAGGTGAATTATCAATAGGCAAATGCATTAGTAAGAGGAAGAGTTTGTGTATGTGGTTTTTGTTGTCTAAATGCGAAATGAGCTGGATCAAACAATAGTAAAGAATAGAGATATGATGATTAATTAGCCGTAAGATAGGCCCATATAATAAAAAAGACGATTGGAATCAACTCTACACTAGAATATGATTTACTGATGTTAGCACTAGATTTTAGTTCTAAAATCAAGCGATATTAAAAAGACACGATTCACGTTTACACCAAACGCTGTCATTTTGATCGTTGCTTTGGAAAGTGATAGCTATAGCAGCTCTAGCTGTTGCAATCGCTGTCGCAATCATTGTTTTTTCAATGCCGATGCAGACTAACTCTAATGTGCCTAACGTTAAATTCACAGAATTTACTCCAGATAAAAGAGACATCAGCGTGGGCGAATCTACAAAGATATTGTTCAATGTACAGAATCTAGAGATGCGGCCAATCACTGACGGACAAGTAATTATTGTCATTGAACCTTCTGGCTATCAATCATACTTGACAATACAAAACCAAACAGTTCAGCTTCCAGACCTACATAGCAGGGATGCACGCACAGGGCAGATGGAAGTTGTAATAAGTGCCGCCAGCTCACCGGCAAAAGAAGCCGTCTATACAGTAAAGGGAGTCTTGCTTATAGAAGGCAGCCAATCAGACGTCCGAGAGTTTGAACTTAGAATAAGGCAGCAGTGATCACAGTACGAAATACTCTGCTTTGGGATGGTGTACTATTATTGCCGCTGTAGACTGATCAGGTACTATTTGACCTGATTCTGTAAGTGTCATGCCAGATCTTTCAGGCTCTAATATCTTCCAAACAAGATGATGTTGAGAAACGTCAGGACAGCTTGGATATCCCCAGCTGTAACGAAGACCACGGTCTTGCCCTATTTTTAGTTCGTCTCGAATTTTTGCATTGATCAACTCCGCCAGCGCCTCAGCTGTTTCAACTGCAAGGCCGTGCAAGTAGTAGGCATTAGCATATCTATCTTGTTTATTCCACAGGTCGATAATTTCTGTGACCTTGTTGCCAACTGTCACTGCTTGAAATGCAACGATATCATCCTTTCCGAAATAATCTACAAGGCAGAGGTGCTTTTCTTTTGAAGACCGGGGAAATTCAAACACTATTTCTTGCTCACCGTTCGGCAAGTCAATTGCGAGCCTACCATTACCTCCTTGTCCAGATGTCAGATTATGGCACTTGTAGAATCCATATACTGCACGGGGTTCAAACAACTGTTCGTTTAGGACTTGATCCTTCCACCTTGTGAGCAACTTTTCAGGGTCTTGATCACTTGCGCCTTTGCCCCTCATTCCCCACTGCAATACAAACAGCGATTTTTTGTTAATATATTTCCACACTTCGTTTAGGTTAATCTGAGAGGGCTCAAGCCTAATGGGCCGGTTAATGTGAGGAGGTATTGGAGGCTCTACAGCCTTGATAGTACTAGGAGGAATCTGTGATTGTTCTACTGGCATTGCAAGCTGGTGACGGTCATCCCATTTCTCTAACTTTTGCTGCCACTCGCTGACAAACTGCTTGCGATCAGGAGACATAAGTCTGTTCATTACTCTCAGCCCGTCAAATGCTGTTTTGCAGTAAAATACGCCAGGTGAGTAGATACCTCCCTCCTTTGCAATCCTGTTTATGTAATTACTGTTAATTGCTGCCCCACCACAAAGTACGGGCATATTCATACTATTCTGCCTGACATGCTCGACAAAATATTGCATCTGCTTTGATGTTGATACAAGTAGTGCCGATAGTCCTACAGCATCTGCCTTGACTTCATTTATCTTTTCTAAGATTTTCTGCAGCGGTACTTGCTTGCCTAGGTCATAGACTGTATAGCCGTTGTTAACGAGGATTGTTTTTACCAGGTTCTTGCCAATATCATGCACATCTCCATAGACAGTGCATATCACAAGTTTACCCTTGCTCACACCCTCTTGCTTGATTAGATATTTCTCCAGTTCTGCAACAGCTGCTTTCATGCATTCAGCAGACTTTAACACAAAGGGCAGGATCAGCTCGCCAGCGCCAAACTTGTCACCTACCTCTTTCATTGCAGGAAGCAGCACTTCATTGAGCGTTTCTACTGCTGCTTCATGGACTGCCTCTTTTGATGAGGTTCTCAGCACAAGCTGTCCACTATCCTTAGTGCTCCTGCTGTCCTTGACACGGTCTGCTATTGCCTGGACAACATCATCTTCTATGCCCTCTTTTAATCTGTTGACAATTCTGAAGTAACAGCGTTTGGATGCTTCCCAGTTTGGATCTACCTGTATCCTCTTGGAGGCAGAGCTGGCCGCTGTTACGCCCTTCGCCCCTTCAAAGTGTGCTATCAGCTCTGCAAGAGAATTTGGATGCCTGTTGAAAATCAGATCTTCTGCCAGCTTTTTCTCTTGCTTGTCTATCTCTGGATATGGAATGATGTCGCGTGCATTGATAATGACAGCATCAAGTCCGGCCTGCAGTGCATGATATAAAAAAATTGAATTAATTATTTTTCTTGCGTTTGGAGAAACACCAAAGCTCACATTGCTCAAGCCCAATACAGTGAAACAGTCAGGAAACTTCTTCTTAACAAGCCGTATGCCGTCCAAGGTATTTTTGGCTGCATCAGCAAGTTCAGGATCT
>JBKPEN010000300.1:0-15169 GCA_046728425.1 Thermoproteota archaeon | reverse complement strand
TTTAATTCACCTCCAAAGAATCCTACCAAAACTAACTTCGCCCTTCTTCTAAGAAATTGAATATCAGACTCTACAGTCTTTGAAGCGTTGACAAAGTCGATCACTGCATCGGCACCCATCTTATCAGTCAATTCCATGACTGTTTTTACTGGATCTTCTTTTTTAGAATTTATAGTGCTATCTGCACCATTCTTTTTTGCAGCTCCTAATTTTTCATCGTCTAAATCCATGGCAATTATTTTAGAGCCTGTCACTGCTTTTGCTAATTGTATAGCCATCAAGCCTAATCCTCCTGCACCAACGATAACCACATTATCATTTGGTTTAGGATCCGCATTCTTTACTGCACCATATGCTGTAAGCGCAGAACATGATAATGTAGCGCTTGCATTAGTATCCAACTCATCGCCTATTTTTAGTAGATATCTGTAACTTGGTACCAGTACATACTCTGCATAACCTCCATCTGTATAGACACCTAATGATCTAGGTTTATCGCAGAGGTTCTCTTGCCCAATTCTGCACGCCGGACACCGACCTTCACCTATCCACGGATAGACGAGGACTTTTTCATTTTTAGTAAACCCTTCTGCTTCTTCTCCCAAACTATCCACGATTCCAGCTATCTCATGTCCAGGAGTTAATGGATACTTTACTCCTCTATCAGTACTTTTTAGAAATTGTCCTTCAAGGCCCTCGTAACCTCCTTCCCACAAATGAATATCGCTATGACAGACACCGGACGACTCAACTTTGATGAGAACCTGTGAACCCTTAGGCCTTGGATTTTCAACGTCTTGTATTTCTAAAGCCTCGTTTGGCTTTACAATTCTTGCAGATTTCATGCCAATATCACCTTTGTCTCAGCTAACCGCCTATTTCCTTTTGAATAGATGCCATTATTATTCATAGACTTTAGATGGTAATAAGTGTTTATAATAGCTAAAATATCCATAACACTAAAGAAAACTTGGTAACAGTTAGTTTAAAAATTTAATATACCAAAATTACATTCATTTATTGGCCGATTAATAGCAAAGATTCCATTTTTTGGTTTAGCTTTATAGAATTAAATTTCTTCAGCATGCCTCATTCTTATTTTTATTTAAACTGGGATTATATAATCAAGGTAAATGCCAATTTTTTAGCGCTGGGCTCAGCAACTATTGATTACATAACCTTTAAAGGTTCAACAGTAAAACCTGGTTACAGGCAGGGGCCTAATCCCGACGGGCCCGCTAATCGTACGGGTTCTAATATCAGTGCTGCTAGATACACTAATGACTGCAAACTAACAGAGCGTGAAAATAACGATAAATGACCGAAAAGCTTGACGCTGTCTTGGAGAAGATTTCAACCATAGCAGATCCTGCCAATTCTTCATTGATACGGGAATTTTACCAATTCATGACAGATAATCGAAAATCAGATAGCTATAAGAAAACAATCTTAAGGCGCTCATGCTTTTCAGTCATGAACTTGCTCCTAATGTCATCTTTTACGATATTCAAGAGAAAGGAAAGATACTTGAATTTCTAAATAAAAAAATCAAACCAAATGAGCTTGAGATCCATACAGGAAGAGAGCATCAAGGCAGAGGAACATAAATAACAAAACTTTTGTATCCAACCAGTTTTTATCATTTTATTACTCCTATGCGATCATTAACTACTTTACCATTTTTGCTTCTTGCTATTAGAGGGTCACCGCTTTGCTTCAGCGGGCTAATGCTGTAAAAATGCAAGAGGAAAGGCTGGCTTGGGAGACGAGGATCACAAGCAAGCTCATCCTGCTCCCAGGCTGCCTTAAGCCATTATTGCTTGCTCCTACTTCTCTTCTTCTCTTGTTCTTGTTGCTGCGATTACTTAGCTGATATATTGAAAAAAATAGCCGTTATCCAGAGCGTTATCCTCAAAAGAGTCAAAAACTAACCGTACAGGAATTAGAGCTGCAGCTCTGGAAGGCGGAGTTATAGATAAAGAAAGCCTTGATGTAAACATCCTCAAAGACAAAATAATAACAACAGCTCCAAATTCGATCGTTGAACATAATCATCAGTAACCTGTAAACTCTTCAACTTTGATTCTTTCTCTTGGAATTTCTAAATTGTCTTGGAGTAAAGATTGCATAGCTTTTAGCATACCAGGAGGACCACAAATATAGAATATCGAGCTGTCTATCTGACGAGAATCCAAATATCTCTCCACTATCGACTTGTTTATATAGCCTTTTTCGCCTTTCCATTCAGTAGAAGTGTCAAATTCACTGACAGCATAAATAATCTTCAGCTTTGGATTTATTTTAAGCCAGCTATCAAACTCATCTTTGAATATTATGTTAGCCTGATTTCTGTTGGCATCAAACAGTGTTATATCTATTGGCAGCCTCACGTCAGTGGCATATTTTATCATGCTTCTAAATGGTGTAACCCCTATGCCACCTGACAAAAATACTGCTGGCTTTGAATTCTCATCATGCAACACAAATTTGCCGAGTGGAGCGGATATGTCTACAGCAGAATCAATGTCCAAGGCTGCAAGTTTCTTTTTAAATGGGGTGTCCCTTATTCTCGTTGTAACGAGAATGAAATCCTCTTCCGTTGGAGAAGAAGCCATTGTAAAAGATCGTACTGGACCTTCAGGATCTTCTCTTGTGCCAAGGTTAACAATACAATATTGTCCTGCCTTGTAGCTTAGGTATTGATTCTCTTGTCTGCCAGCGTTACTATTGAGACTGTCACTTCTAGCAAATTTAAAGGACATGACATCAGTTCCAGGATGTTGGATTTTTTCTAGCAATTTTAATTGAAGTTTTAGTGGTCTTGTCGGTATACTGGCTTTGGTTGCATTTTGTTGTGCAGGATTTTTGTTATCAGTAGACATTCTAATAACCACGCCTAACCTGTATTAACCGAGATATCGCCAGTAGAATCATCGACAAAAACAGAATAGGAGTGAAGATCGGTAACCCAGTCAGTTTCGGCAGATGCTTTGGCTGATCGTATATCAAACTTGCCTTGATGCCAAGGACATATCAGAGTATTACCTTCTAGCTCTCCTTCCTCCAAAGGTCCACCTTCATGCGAGCAAACTGCATCCATCGCATAGACGTTCCTCTGTACCATCGCCAGAACGATGGACTTGCCTTCTATGTCTATTCTTAGTAGTCGAGCTTCTTTGAGATCCTTTATATTAGCAACTTTTTGAAAAGTTGACATTATTTTTGCTGCCCGCTTCTAACGATGTGTCTACAATATTCATTTCCAAGTGCCATGCATTCCTTCAATTCAATCCTTGCATCTGAGCTGCCTCCAAGTGATTTTGAAATTATTTTGTCGTGAAGGCCGTGACAAATCATGTCTTGGTTCTTTGATGCAACTTTGTGCAGAATACAGTTCTTGCTTTGGATATAGAATGAGTTGTCTTTTTCATCTCTTCCTAGAGAGGATGCAAACCCCATTTGGTTTGATGCATCATTTATTATCTTTAGAGAATGTTCGAGATTATGAGGATGAGTATTTTTATCGATCTTTGCTCTTATCTCATAAGCAATGTCTTCTGCTATTGATTCAATAATTTCTCTTGCCTCTGCTTCTCCCTTCTTGCCTGCTATTTTACTTAGTACAAGGTTCAAAAACAAGTCATATTTTCTTGGAAAGAATTCCCTGCCTTTTTCGGTTAACTCATATACCTTCTTTGGCCTGCCCATTTTTTCAATCTTAAACTTTGACCTGACGGCGCCGAAAGATCGTAACGATTCCAGATGAACTCTAGCGGCACTTCTCTGTATCTGTACCCTATCTGCAATTTCGCCAGCACTCTTTGAGCCACCTAGCAATAATTCTAGAATCCTTTCCTTCGTCTCTCCTACATTGCCTATTTCCTCTTGAATAGGTGCCATTACTCATCATACATTTTAGATATTAATAAGTGTTTATAATATCTAAACGCTTATGTGTCACACAAGAATTATTTAGATATTTTGGATACATCAAAATAGCTAAAGTATATAAAACCGTATGTCGTGTAACATGCAATGAAAAATAAGACCAGAAATTCG
Source organism: Thermoproteota archaeon (assembly GCA_046728425.1). GTDB lineage: Archaea > Thermoproteota > Nitrososphaeria > Nitrososphaerales > Nitrososphaeraceae > Nitrososphaera. The sequence continues at coordinate 11,110 of JBKPEN010000300.1, read as the reverse complement.
GCGCACGTCCTTGCAGTTGCTATCATTGCTATGGTTGTGTCGACAGGGTTTGCTTTTAGCCTGTCGCCTATCCCTTCCGTAGCTCAGCAAGTCAAGGCTGCAGACGAAGTTAACGGAAAGAACAACAATTACCATTACCAGACAGTTTCAGCCCAACATCGCAGCTTGGGCTCACACATCGCCTCTTTTGTAGCAAATAATAGCAACCTGAATCAAACCAAGGTTACTGAGCTGAGAATTTCTCTCCACGACCTATGGGTAGAGCATATCGTTTGGACAAGGCAATATGTAGTTGCTGCAGCTGCAGATCAACCTGATGCATCGTTTGCAGCAGAAAGGCTATTGAAGAACCAAGAAGATATTGGTAATGCTATCAAGCCATTCTACGGTGACCAAGCTGGCAATCAGCTGACTTCGCAATTGAAAGATCATATAACAATTGCAGTTGATCTGCTCAAAGCAGCTAAGGCTGGGAACAGCACAGCTTTAGAACAGACTGAAGAGAAGTGGTATGCCAATGCAGATGAGATCGCCACATTCCTGAGTGCGGCTAATCCATACTGGACGAAGGATGATATGTTGAACATGCTGAATGAACATTTGTCCCTTACAAAAACAGAAGCCGTTGCCAGACTGACAGGGGACTATGCTACCGATGTAACTACATTTGACGCATTGTACCAACATGCAGTATCGATGGCAGATGAGTTCACAGCCGGAATTGTTAAGCAGTTCCAGGAGCAGTTTGTTTGAACCGGAGAGTGATTGGACAAGGAAAAAAGAGAAGAATTCTTTTACCCTCTCCTCCTTTTCCTTTTCAATCGGAAATGCTAAAAAGGTTGGATGAATGGTACATATAAGCCGACCCTGGTATATCCACCGGCTCGCCAAGCACCTTACCTCCTAACTTTTCTACATTCATCATGTGCTCCCTATAATATTCTCTACCGCAACATCTACTAAGGGATTTTGTGCTGCTTTATCATCAGTTTTCTGGAAGAACCCCCATTTATTACACCTGGCTAATAGAATACTCGCTGTTAACATTGTGTTTGAGCCCATATTATGAAGGTATTTCTCTCGAATCCCTCTGGACCTACGGTTTCACTTAACCGCCAGTACAGACTATCTATCAGTATTGTTACTTTTTGTCTTTGGTCAAGATCATAATTGTCTCTCTGTGTCCTTATTTGCAATAATGATATGTCTGCTATACTTATCTCCCAGAGCAATACATTCTTTTAGCTGTACCTTGGCATTTATTTTTCCATCTAATGACTTTTGTATTAATCTATCATGAAATCCATGACAAATGGCATCTTGGTGTTTAATTGCCGCCTTATGTACAATGCAATTGTGGCTTATAATAGAATAAGTGGTGCTGTTGCTGCTTCCATTATTATTATCATCATCAGCTTCATCTTCTTCTTTGTAAAGTGATGACATAAATCCCAGCTCATTTGAAGCTGAATTTAGAATTCTTATTGACTCCTCTAAGCTAGACGAACTTTTCTTAATCTTTTCACGTATATCGTAAGCCACGTTATCTGCAATAGATTCTACAATTTTTTTCATATATTCATGTCCTTTTGTAGACTCTATCTCCTGTAGGACAAGCGATAGTACAAGATCATACCTTCTTGGGAAGAATAATTCTCGTCCGCTTTCAGTTAGTTCATATACTTTTCTAGGTCTTCCGAGCCTTTCAATCTTAAAATATGATTTCACTGACTGTTCTGTTTGTAGAGACTCTAGATGAGTTCTAATTGCACTCTTTTGTATCTTCAGCTTATCCGCGATTTCTCCAGCAGTCTTTGAGCCTTCAAGCAATAAGTTAAGGATTAACTCTTTGGTGGTATTACCACCATCACCTAGAGTATCTGCTTTTTTACCCGGTACCTTTCTTGCCAATTACATTAGCAGCTATATGGAATATGTATTATAGATTTCAAATGATAGTATAGTACCATTTAAACATATCAAACTGTATAAAATATATATAGTCTAAAGTGCTGCCCTAGTCAAATGGACCGTATATCTTGTCATTTTAACGAAGCAAAACCTAGACTTAAGATAGGGTCTGCAATACTTTTGGCAGCAATATTGGCATTTTCAATACTTGCTGTTAGTAGCTCGCTAGGAAATGGGTTGATGACAGCGTCGGTAGCCTATGCACAGACAACAAAGCAGCTAATCTTGGCGCCAGAACTAAAAACGATACCAAATTCTGGATCCGCGCCATTAACTTCTAACTTTAACCTTCCGCCAGGATATACCATTGAGCCTGTTGCATGGAACCTCACTCTTCCCGGCCCAATGACAGCAGACGACAAAGGCAATCTATACTTGGCTATAGTGGGATATGCGTACGGCCAAATCAAATCTACGCCAATGATTCTAAAAATAGACCCATCGGGAAATACTACGATTTTAGTTGATAGGTTTCTCTTTGAACCAATTTCCGATATCAAATTCAACAAAAACAATGGACTGATTTACGTCTCACATAGAGCAATTATCTCAACTGTCGACCCTACCACGGGTGTTGTAAAGGACCTCGTTATAGGACTGCCTCAAGTCGATTCTGGAAGTCATCCACAAGGACAGATAGCATTTGGTCCTGATGGTAGAGTCTACTTTACTACAGGAACTGCCACAAATAGCGGAGTAGTTGATAAATCTGATTTAGCATTTGGTTGGCTAAAAGTGATGCCCCAGATGCATGATGTACCTGGACAGGATGTAACACTGACTGGAGAGAACTTTGAATCAGCTGATTTACTACATCCAAACAGTACAGCTAATGCAACTACTGGAGCATTTGTATCATTCGGTACGACGACTAGTCCAGGTCAAGTAGTAAAGGGCAATGCAACCTGTACTGGCTGTTTGCTTAGTATGAATCCTGATGGTTCTGACCTTCGCTTGCATGCATGGGGTCTTAGAAGCCCATTTGGCATGGTACTAGATAGTGACAACAACAAATTGTATATCACTAATAATGGTGCCGATGATAAGGGAATTAGACCAATAACAAATGATACTGACAATGTGTATACATTTGATTTGAGTAGTGTAAGCACAGCGAGTACTAATACCGGCAATAGGACCTCTAGTGATACGGCATCAACAACAGGTGCTAATAGTAGTAGTTTGATTTGGTATGGATGGCCTGACTTCTATGGAAACGGAGAACCTGTGACTGATGGTAAATTTGGTATGTCAAAGAACCTTATTCATCCTCACCAATTCTTAATCCAAAACCAACCTCCGTTGACTAAGCCATTTACTCAACTTGGTGTTGGCCCAGGAGTAACTCAACTTGCCTATATTAATAGCACGGCTTTTATACAGACGCCTTCAATCCTTGCAGGTGAATTTGGAATAGCAGTGCCAATAAACCACGATATAAGAGTTAATGGAAAGATAATCGGTCAAAAGATAGTAAGTATTAATCCAATGGATGGTAATGTGACAGATTTTCTGTCACTTAAGGCACCAGATCCCAGCTTCAGACCAGTTGCATTAGCATTCAACGAACAAGAAAATGCATTGTACATCTCTAGCATTGGCAAAGTGGAGATAAGGACAACTACGGACAAAGGCGGCAATTTGCCAATGCCAGTCGTTTGGCCATACCCTCTTACGGGTGTCATATGGAAGATAACACATACTGGCGCAGCAGAAGCCGGAACAGCAGCCACAATGTCCAACCAAACAACTGTATCCAATGCAACAGGTATGACGACCTCTAATGAAACAATAGCTAGTCTTCCAGAACTCACTCCAGGCATACCTGGAACCTAGGTCGGAGTATGCAGAAGATGCAGAATATGAAGAGACAGAGGCAAGAGAAATAGATTACAAGGGATGAGGAGATGAATTTTCATTATTCATGTCTTCCTTTTTTTCTTTTTATTTCATATACTAATTTAGTTAGAGGCGGCGGTGTGCTGTCTATTTGAGTGACAAGACTATACATGTTATGATGCCAGGTGATATCGTATATATCAAATCAATCAATAATATTAAAGCAAGACAACATGGGGTGTGTCATTTCTGTACAAAAGAAATAACAGCTGGAAAAGACACCATTGTTAGCAAATTGGGCTCCAAAACGAGATATTACCATCTTGAATGTGCAAGCCGTCTACTGATAATTTGAAAATCGAACAAATTGCAGACTTGTATTAGGGGAAATAGTCTTATTGTTATTCCCATGGAAAAGCCTGTAGAATTTCAGAAAGCGGCCAACAAAAAGGATCTAAATTAAGGAGATCAGGAGTTATAGCGTTCCCTTTTTTGTCGAATAGATCGCTGCAGGTATTCCTAATACTTAATTGTTTGAAAAACTCTAAGGTTATTCTCAAAAATAGAATATACTCTGGAGCACCGGCCTTCCCTACAAAACCTTATGCTATCATCAGACGGTCAAACAACTCTCATCCTAAAATCGATAAAATTCTCTCTCTAGTTTAGCAGCCCGGTTCTACATTAGAATTTTCTCCTCTAAAGCCGGTGGTATCAGCTGATGCGATGAAGAGAAGGAGGAGGAGGAGAAGAAGAAGCTGCAATAGCGTCATCTCCATGAAGGTTAGGAGAATCAACTATTCTATTACCTAACTTCTTCTTGATCTTATTCAATGCAGTTTCAAAGTGCCTCATTGAGATCCTCAGTTTACTACCACCTTTTTGTCTGACATGCTCCTTTATCGCACTCATGGCGGCTGCGTTTACCAGTGCTGCAATGTCTGCTCCAGTCATGCCTTCTGTCATTTCCATCAGTTTATCAATGTTTACATCCGATTCGAGCGGCTTTTTCTTTGTGTGTATTTGGAAAATATGCTTCCTTGCCTCCTTGTCAGGCACTGGCACTTCAAGTATCCTATCAAACCTTCCAGGACGCAAGAGTGCTTCGTCAATGATATCCGGCCTATTCGTAGCACCAATCACTACAACGCCCTTTAGGTCTTCTAAGCCATCTAGCTCTGTCAGCATTTGACTGATGACGCGCTCTGTAACATGTGAATCGCCTTCAGAACCTCCTCTTCTCGGAGCTATAGCATCAAGCTCGTCGAAGAATATAACACAGGGAGCTGCCTGACGGGCTTTTCTGAAGACTTCCCTAACGCCTTTCTCCGATTCTCCAACCCATTTGCTTATCAATTCTGGTCCTTTGATGCTGATGAAGTTAGCCTCAGATGTGGCTGCTACTGCTTTGGCTATCATAGTCTTACCAGTTCCAGGAGGACCATAGAGGAGAATCCCTTTTGGTGGTTCTACGTTTGCTTCAGCAAATAGATTTGCATGTTTGAGAGGCCATTCTATTGCCTCTGCCAATTCTTCCTTCACCTGCTGCAGCCCACCAATATCATCCCATCCCATATTTGGTCTTTGTACCAGTACTTCTCGTAGAGCAGAAGGCTGTATATCTCTTAATGCTTCATCAAAATCTTGCTTTGTGATTTTAATTTTATTTAGTATCTCCGCTGGGATCTTGGGCTGTTCTAAGTTAATTTCGGGGAGTATTCTTCTTAGGGAGCGCATAGCTGCTTCTTTGCTCAATGCCTCTAGGTCAGCACCTACAAACCCATGGGTCACCTTTGCAATTGACTCGAGGTTGACATCTTCCGTCAGTGGCATGCCGCGAGTATGGATCAATACGATGTCCAATCGACCCTGTTCATCAGGTATTCCTATATCTATTTCCCTATCAAACCTGCCAGGGCGCCTGAGTGCAGGGTCAATTGCATTGGGCCTATTTGTTGCGCCAATGACTACGAGTTTTCCCCTTGACTGTATGCCATCCATCAATGTGAGAAGCTGCGAAACAACACGCTTTTCTACATCTCCTGAAACTTCTTCTCTTTTCGGGGCAATGGAGTCGATCTCATCAATGAAGATGATTGAAGGAGCATTTTCTTCAGCTTCTTTGAAGACTTCCCTTAGGCGTTCTTCACTTTCTCCATAGAATTTGCTCATAATTTCTGGCCCGCTGATAGAGTAAAAGTTGGCATTTGTTTCATTGGCAACAGCCTTTGCAAGTAGCGTTTTTCCTGTTCCTGGTGGACCATGAAGCAACACACCTTTTGGAGCCTCTATTCCAATGCGGTCAAATATCTCCGGATGTCTTAGGGGAAGTTCAATCATTTCCCGAACTTTCTGCACTTCATTCTTCAGTCCGCCAATGTCTTCATAGGACACCCTAGGAACCCCTTTTGCTGCCGCCTTGGGAATAGAGCCGATAATGAATTCGGTATTGCTGTCAATCAATGATGCTGCATCAGTAGGTGAAGTGCTTGAAACAGCAAAGCCTATTCTTCTGCCCATAATATTTAGAGGAATCATATCTCCCCGGGTAACAACTCTTCCTTCTAGCAATTCGGGGAGGTAATCCTCAAGCCCCACAATGTTTAGCTCCTCAGTAGGTGCCAAAATTACCTGCTCGGCTTTTTTCACATTGACTTTACGTACACTAACAATGTCATCGATTCCGACGCCAATATTATTGCGAGTGTAGCCATCAATTCTGATCAGTTTTTTACCTTGGTCATCACGCTGACTTGACCACAGTAGCACATAGCTTTTTTTCTTGCCGGATATTTCTAATACATCTCCTGTTGATAGATCCATCTCCTCCATTACTTTCGGATCTACCAATGCCATTCCTCTACCCACAAATTTTGGGTTAGTCTCGGCTACTTTTAGTGATACTTTATTGTTATTATCAAAATTTTTCATTTCTTTTTTCACCTCTCAATAAAAATGGAGTAGATCTGGTCGATTTTACTCCACTTTGACTTCTCTTGCCTTTGACTTTGGAGGTGCCTTCAGTCTAATCTTCAGCTCCAAAATGCCATTTGCATAGGTAGCTTTTGCAGATGTGTCGTCTAGTGTGACATTTATGGGAATGTCTGTGTGGTACTTCTTCTCTCCCTTCTCTGCATGCATGGAGACATACTCTTCTCCAACATTGACTTTGATGTCCTGCTTTGTGACTCCGGGCATCTCTGCGGTGATAGTTAGCGTATTCTCTTTGTCATCCACACCCGTGTCAACCAAAGGTTCTCTAACACCGCTTTGCTCTACCAGTCCTCTTGACGATGGTTTAACGTTGCCAAATTCCCTTACATGGGGCTTGCCATCTGGACCTACGGTTATCTGATAGCCATAGTAGTAGGGGCCTTGGACGACCATGTCAGAAGGGCTTCTTTCTCTCACAGTCCTAAACATTCTGTTCAGCATTTCTTCTGCTTCGGCAAACTCTCTGTCGATGTTCTCAAACACTTTCCTTCCGAAACCGAAATCCCAATCTCTTGACATTTTGTTGTTCACCAAGCCTATGTAATAGATATTACAATATATAATTTTTTCTCCATGTAGCAATGTTTTTATTACTTAACTATCAGAATATTACATGCTTAAGAAATGTACGCTGAGGCAGTATCAGTTCCAGAGGCCATTCGCAGAGTTCTCGCAAATGACCATGTTTATATGCAAGCGCTGGTCCTAGGAATTGCTAATTATACAGCGCTAGCGGAGAGAATCAAACCGGACATTGAGAGATTGACGGGTTCGAAAGTAAACTTAAATACAATTGTAGTTGCCATCAAGCGATTTGCTGACGCACTTGAAAAGAAGAATACGCAGCAGGAAAATAGCAGTACACATTTGACTACAGCAAAAGCAAAGATGTCATTAACAGGGAGTATTATAGACATTGACTTTCAAAAAGAAAATAATGACGATGACAATGAGTCCTTGGCCAGTGTTCTAGATGAATTCTTTGAGCAAGATAGCAGATATAATCTGTTTCAAACTGATAGTCACTTTTCTCTGCTTACAGAGGATGCAGATGAGATCAGGAGAATGGTTGCTAATGCAATACAAAAATTTGACGGCAAGATAAGTGAAGGTCTTTCCAAGATAACTGTCTCCCTGACGCCTGATGACCAAGGTCCATATCATATAATTTTACTTGTTTCAAATGTATTATACAATCACCAAATTCCCATTCATAGTGCTTTCTTTACTACAAATGAAATCGTATTGATATTGAGTGATAGAGATGCAGCCAAAGCATATGATTTGATCAGAATGAAACTAGGTTAATAATGTTCTATACATATGTATGTATGCATAGCTATAAATCTGTCAAACGTAATACAGCTAACCTTTGTCTTAACAATGGCTTGTTCCCAATCAACCTCATAGAACGATATTGATTTTTCAGAGAAGAAGTGATCGTACTTTCTCTTTTAACAATTATATGTATTGTCAAACGCTGCTATAGGAGCCTCTAGCACATCCTGGGAGGAGAATCTAGATTCTTAGCCAAAGCAGGGCGCTCCATCCCAAGGCTATATAGGAGCGAGCCTAAATTGCATATATAGATTAGATATAGTAGATACAGTCATGCCTAAACTACCGAAATCCTGTCACATGTTTTATAAAACCTATTTGCCTATCATATAGCTCAGTGGGTAAAATTGGAGGAGCAGAATAAGAGCACTGACATGGACAGCTCCCTTATGAAGCACTTTGAGCGAGAGATATGGAGCAAGGTTCCTCACCTAGAGGAAGTGTCAGGAGAGTTAAAGGTTGTCAACCCAACACCGCTGATTGACATTACTGAAGATTTGAAGCAGTGTGCAAGAGTTGAGTATGGCTTAGATCTTGCCGATAAAGATCTGCAGGTTTTCGGTAAGTTTGATTCTAACTTGCTTGCAGGCTCAATCAAAGTAAGGCCTGCAGTACGCATAATCTATGATGCAATTAAGTCAGGCAAACTTAAGAGTGGACAGACAATAATTGAAGCGACCTCTGGTAACTTTGGGATTGCTCTAGGGCAGATCGCTAGGCTTGGCCTCGATGTAGTTACCCTAGTATCTAGGAAGCTTCAAGAAGGAGTGTTTGAGGAATTGAGAAACGAGAGAACACGTATCTTAAACCTCGACATGGATATCTGCCCTGCTCCGGGCATGAAGGTCAATCCGAATCTCTTGGCCGCTAAAGCAACTGCATCCAACATTCGATCACAGCTCATTGAAATCGGGTTTGACCCTGCGATGTTTGATAAATCACGCTCTGAGGTAGAGGAACTTCTAGCGAGTCAGGACATAATAAATTTGGCGAAGCTTCTTGCAAGGATCTATGATTGTTTCTGCCCGGAACAATACGACAACGAGCTGAACATTGAGATACATAGAACTGTGACTGCCACGGAGATAGACCAGCAATTGATTGAACAAGGGCATTCGTTAGACGAATTCAAAGTTGTCTGCACCTTTGGTACAGGTGGCACCTCAGGCGGCTTGAGCAGATACTTGATGGACAAATATGGAAAGAAGTCGCTACATGTGATCTTTCCACTTAGTAACCAAGATGTTTCAGGAATAAGGACTAAAGAAAAGGCAGCAGGTTTAAGGTTCTATGAGCCTGAGCGATACGCCGGACAACACGAGGTAGATTTTGGACAGGCAAAACGTCTGATGAAGTTTTTCGTAGACAAAGGATATGATATAGGAGAAAGCAGTGCCCTTGCGCTTTACGCGGTGATGCAGATGGCAAATTTCGGTGGAGATGCAGGAAGAAAGTTTGTAGTAATAGTCGCGGATGGAATCCAGAAGTACAGAAGAAGCATTGAAATGATGCAAGAGACACAGAAGAAGCGTCTAGACGTTCCTCTACAGGAAGCTGTATCGAATATCGGAAACTACAACAGAGTTCTTTGGATTCACACAATGTACACCCCTCGCAAAGAGGGAATAGAGTTAATTGCCAATTCACTGGGGGTTGATGAAAGCAAGATCTCTGTCCCAAAAGCCAGCGATGTAGAGCGACTTTTAGCAACTCAAAAGATTCCTAAGGAACTGGATGGTGCATTAGGCGGAGGGGATAATAGTAAAGCGTTGCTTGTCTGCATGATGGGTAACACCTCGCTGAGAGTTGCTGAAGTACTTGCAGAAAAAGGAATTGCAGCTGAAAGCTTGACTGGGGGCATCTCAGCACTCTCTCAAGATAAAGGTAAACAAATTTCTGAATTGGTGCGAATAGCAACAGAGTAAAAATAGGACATTACAAGAAATACAAGCAGACACTATTGATTTGGGGCGGATTGCAGCTGCTAGCATTTACTAACTTCAATTCTGCATTACCTAAATTATAGGTACGATATTTCGAAGCAGGATGTTGGTCCAGTCACATGTAGAGTGATGATGAAGAAATATTTATTGGCTATTCAACAACAATAGTCTGACTCTGCTCGCGCATGAATTCTGTCAGGTAATGAGAGCCTCCCGTTCCTTTACCCCGAGTACCTGACTCCTTCCACCCTCCAAAGGGCTGGCACCCAACCATTGCACCAGTTGTTGCACTTGCCTGCCTGTTAACATAAACAACTCCTGCTTCGATGCTATCAAGGAACTTTTCGATTTCTTCTGGCTTTCTGGTAAATATTCCGGCTGTCAACCCATATTCGGTGTCGTTTGCAAGCTTGATAACGTCATCAAATCTTTCATAGTCAGCGGCACAGAGGATGGGAACAAACATCTCTTCTCTAAATAGCCGGTGCTTTTTTGGCAGACCGACAATAATCGTTGGCTCTACATAGTAGCCGTACCTTAGATCGTCATCCTTTTTGATAGAACCTCCAACAAGCACCTTGCCATCCTTCTCTGCTGCCCTTAGGTATTTTTGATATTTTCGGTAGGCATCTTCATTGGCGAGTGGACCAACAAAGGTATTGGCGTCAAGCGGATTTCCTATAGGCAGATTCTTTGTCTTTTCAACAAGCCGCCTGAGAAACTCGTCCCTCACATTCTTGTGGATATAAACACGAGAACACGCGCTGCACTTTTGTCCCGAATAGCCAAAGGTTGCTTTGAGGACACCATCAACTGCGCTATTGATATCGGCCGTTTCAGTCACTATTACTGGATTCTTGCCTCCAAGCTCAGCGATTAGCGGCTTGAGCTTTGTCTTGCTAAACTCTTTTGCTATGCTGAAACCAGTGTCTCGAGAACCGGTGAACACAATGCCAGCAACATCCTTGTTGCGGACAAGCTCATTCCCTATCTTGCCGCCTGGCCCAACGACTAGGTTGAACACA
>JBKPEN010000181.1:0-10415 GCA_046728425.1 Thermoproteota archaeon | reverse complement strand
CCTGCGAACGAAGCCAGCTTGACTGGCATTTTCAAATCGCGCCTTGATTCGACATATCGCGTTAGACCGATAGTAAGGTCAAAACGAAGGGCGACATCCCTGCCCCCCTTGTCTTTGAAAGCGTAGATTTCGTTTGAGATTGCAGCACCACTCTTTGCCTCTAGTGTAGCAAGCATTTCAAGAGGAGACGGCTCTGTGAGTTGGAAGTTGAACAGCTGCGCTACTTCAAAGAACCTATCGCGGATATAATTTATGTTAGCATACTCTTTAGGATCAAGATCCCTCATGCCTCGGGGTAGCTCTAACCTGGCCATACCAGTAGCCAGCAGTGCGTTAACATTTAGATTTTGCGATATTTTGGCTTGGAACAACGCAATAAATAGTCGTCATTTGTTCATCGTCATGTTGGCAGGCGGCTACCGATTTCTTGATCATATGACAGATGCCATTATAGAGGCTTACGGCACAACCCTAGAGGAAGCCTTTGAAAACGCTGCCAAGGCTCTCTGCGACACAATGATCGAATTGAAAACTGTCAAACCCAAAAGAGAGATTAAATTTTCTATCAAGGGGAATGATCTTTATTCGTTACTCTTCGACTGGCTGGACAAAGTGATGCTTTTACTGGTTGCAGACGGGATAGCTATGTCTGAATTTTCTGTGAAGATAAAGCAGCATAACAACAATGGCTATTTGCTTGAAGGCGCTGCAAGAGGAGAACCGCTTGAACTGGACCGGCATCGCTACAAAGTGGAAATCAAGGCAGTAACATATCATGAAATGGAGATCAAACAAGACAAGGGTATAATCACCCTAAGGTTCCTGCTTGACCTCTAAGCATTTAGAAAAATTTTTACTTTGTTGAAATTCTCAGGGTACCAAACAGAAATTTTATCCAAAAAGGAGAGGGACAGATATATATATTACATTCATGCCGCTGTGCTTGGATATCCTGTAGGGACAAAAGCTAAAGAGAAAACCAGAATAGGCAGCGCTTTTTCAAGTTTTGTCAGATATGCTCGCATTATCACAAGGTTTCAATTATTGATTCTCTCTCTATTATCAGGATGTTAGCCAAACCACTGTTCAAGGGACTGGTTGCGATTTGTTATGGATTTTTGGAGCTTGTCAAGTGTGCTACTCACTCTATCTGTTGAAAAGCTTTTCTCAACACAAAGAAAATCCAGTACATTTTCACGATTGACTGCGCCAAATTCAATCTTGTCTATCTTTGGTTCTTCAGGGTTGAGAAAGATGTTGCGTATCTCCTGGTAGGGCACTTGAGTAAGCAAGCTCTTGACTTTTTTAACATCTTCTAGCCTACCATTTTCCTTAATTAATTTGATTGCAGTTTTCGGGCCAATACTAGGGAAGCCGCCAGGGTTGAAATCGGTGCCGATAAGTATGCCAACATCCACTAGCTGCTCATGTGTCAGGCCAGTCTCATGCAACACTTTGTCATGCTCAAGTATTTCAGGCTCGATATCGATGTAGCTGTTACGGTTTGGCACTTTGCGCTTGCCGCTGATTGCCAAGTTGCGCACCAGCTTTTTGGCTCCAAACAATATAGAATCATAATCTTGGCTTCCAACTGCAAAGGCCATACCATGCTTTGTAAGGTATGACGCTGCCGATTCGCCCTCAGAGGGTGCCTGGATATAGGGAATGCCAAGATAGGAGAGCAATTTTTTTGAATCTTCCACCATCTCTGGAGTCAGGACTGCAGTGCGTGTGCTATACTTGCGTGCGTCCTCCATTCTACCCTCCTCAATTGCAAGATTATACTTTTCTGTAGCTTCTTTTTTCAGCTGGCTTCTGCGCTCTATTTCAGCCATCTTGAGCTCGCTTGCCTTACCGTCAAAAACGTAAACGGGCTTGACATTATCCATCAGTAGATTGGCGTTCCTATAGAATAGGCCGCTCAGGTGGCTCGTTACTTCCCCCTTGCTGTTCGTAAGCAGTTCTCCTGTCGGCCCCCTTATAATGCTGAGGAACTGATAAATCGTATTGTAAGCATCAATTGCAACAACCTTGCCTGCCAGCTCTGTCAATTTGAGCGGTCTAGGTGTCACCAGTGGCTTGAGGTCTAAGCCCATTTCTTACTATCACACAATATACATAATGGCACCACAAAAACTTTAACTCTGCGTTACCAGAAATCTTGCGCCAAGAAATTAGACAGTATCACTACCGTAATTAATACCAAACAAGCAAAATGGATCAATGATATTTAATGACATCTTACCATATAGAGAAAAGTATCCGCCTTTTTCGCAAGGGCAAAAGAGTGAATACAATACAGCAATGACTTTCTTAATGATAATATATACACTTTATCCATCTTGCCAAGGAAGATTTTATACTAAAATCAATAACGTTATCATCTAATGGCTCTGCTTGCCAAGGCCTTGCAAAATAGTACAATAGCACATTTGACAACGATTTTGACAACAGAAAGGGGAAAATAGTAATCTGAGAATTGACAGCCATATCACGCTGCTTTAGCAGCTGGGATCAGCTTAACAACAGCTAAAATTGAGCTATTGCTTATATGCTCTCAAGGTTTGAGTTATCCATTCAATATCTTCCTTTGTCTTTGCCAGGCGCCCAATCTTTATACAGTCACGTATGTCCTTTGACTTGAGTTTTGCCCATACCGCCTCCGCTATTGCCGCAGCTACATCAGGTGTTACCCCTTCACGGCCAAGAATGTGAGCGCATACTTCTTGGAATGAGCTAAATGAATATTGTTTGAAGTGGAGCACGACAAACCTTGATAAAAGCGGCGTCAGCATTCTGTCAGTAGCGTTGCTCGATGCAAAGACCCATGTCTTTAGGTGGGTGTTACGCGTCTTTTGGAACTTAGTCTCTGCTAGGATGCCTGCCTCCATCAGACTTAGTAGTGCAGTCTGATCCTTCATTGGCATGTGTTCTATTTCGTCGACAATTAGATAACGCGGCCTTTTATCAAATAGATAATCTATCATACCAGACTTAGTGCTGTGGCTTCCAAGCGTAAAATATGAGCGTTCAAGTCTCATGCATTCAACCATGAAAAGTGTCTTGGCAGATGCTGGCGGACCAACAAGCAACAAGTGGACAGGCTTTTCAGAAGAAAGTGATAATTGAAACAGCCTTTTTACATCACTATAACCTACTATGCTCTCAAATAGGGGCTCCGGTTGAATGACGGTTGGCCTTTCGATTCGAGGGTTGATTAGGGGCTCTTTACGCGTTGAAAATGGCAACTTCTCTTCGGACACTTCATATCATGTATATAGATAATGGATTTTAGAGTTTCCTACTAAACTGTAATATCTACCAGCTGAAATTTTTTAGACTCTAGTTGACAAACAAGCGTATGGCACCTATTGTTTCGCCGGTCAATTTTACAGTGTACGCCGCGGCGTCTGCAGCGGAAATTTTTGAGAGCTGGTCAAGGAATTGAGCCTTGTCTTTTCCACGCTCATATGTACCTCCAGACTCCTTTACGCAGAGCGGGAATTTTTGCATCTTAATACCCTTTGAGAGGAGGTGTTCGATAAAGCCTCGATAGGCATCAATATTGTACCAATCCTAGCCTCGCTCTTCACTGTATGCTATCCATACATCTATTGTATTCTGAAAAAATGCCCTCTGGCGCAGCTCTTCAAGAGTCATGTATTAAAAGTCTGCCCTGCGCATCTTGCTTCCACAGCGTGGGCAAGCCCCACCCTTGAACCTATGGCCGCAAGCTATGCAAATATAGTTGATTCCTCCGCCTGCACCCAGCATGCCGCCAAATCCCCCTCCACCGCCACTCATTCCCATACGGGTCATCATACGCCTGCGCATATAGTATGAAATACCAATGAAGATTGCGATTGCTGGAATAAGCCCCCATAATCCAAGCCACATTGTAAATAGCAGACTTATGGCAAGGGATACCATTATCCATGCCATTTGCTGACCTACCCAGTTCAATTAGTTATCGATTGATATTGGAACTATTCTTTTATTAAGTTTTCCAGCTGAAGTACTATAAAATCAAAACGTATGTGAAATAAGCATAAGAACTTGCATTAGTGTCGCCGCTAGCAATTAGTACCACATCATTTTCTTTGCCTCCTTTGTAATATTCGGATAATATATGTATCATGCACATCGACTTCTGCTAATTCCCTCTAGGATCCACTGTCGTAATGATTCCCTTTTAAGGGCTATATTTTTAAGAATTATCACATCTTAGCAAAAGGGGCTAAACTTATCTTGGACTACTAATCTAACGTAGTTCTAACGGCCTTACTGGTTTCTAAGGATAGAATTAGATCAATTCCTTTGCTGATGTACCACACTATTTACATGTATAGTGGCTAATAACCTTATCCAGACATTACATCATCGTAAATATTCAACAATATCTCTGTCTAAAATACACACATCGAGCAAGAATCATAAAATAACAATAAATGCATTCATGTTTATTTCTATCTTTCGCATTTAAAGATCTCTATCACTCTAATTATAGATAATTTCTTATGGCTAACGATCCGATGGCAGTTCTATACGTCTCTATACGTCTCTATACGTCACTCCTCATTTACCATTTAGTGAGGCATACTTAGTTATACAAATTTTTATCTCATGGTTACATAGAATCAAACTCACACAAGTTCACTCCTATTGATTTTGGAAGATACTCTACCATTTGATAGCAAATCTATTGTGGAATACCATATGTCACCTATATTCATTATTAGAACATGCTCTCTAAATGTTGTATTGCTTAAGTCAATTAAATTGCTGCTAACTACAAACTTTATCCATAGTTAAATGTAATAATAACTTCTATTCTGAATTACTATTGTTGCCTGAGCAATCTGCAGCAGTTTCAATCTTTGTTCTCTGTGACACATGCTATTGGTGTGCAACATTCCTTGATAAGACTAAGGTATATGATAGGTGCCCAAGATGCTCTGCTGCTCAGCTATCAAGCTTTCCAATAATGCCGGACGAATCCTTTATTTTCAGCTATGATTCTAAGCATGGAGTCGAGCTCGACTTTGGGCGTAGGAAACCATCAAGCTGAGTTCACAATCTTAAGTTCTAAGCTGTTGCCGTTTCTATCATAGGCGGCCATCGTATTGTCCTCATAAGGGTGACTAATAATGATGGATACAAACCCCGTAAAATGGTTGAGATCCTCAAGCGAGGGATTGTTAGAGCCTCCAGGGTGAGAGTGTGCTGTGCCGACGTGAGGTATGGTGTAGGGAAGATCATGAATCATAAAGCCGGAGTAAAATGGGCCACTCTCTGAGAATGGAGGGATTACGACGCCATCGACGGTGATCTGCTCTCGTGTACTCTTGCCCCGCAGGATGAGGATGGCCTCATTTGGATGGTGTGTCTTTGCCCATGTGATTATGCTGTCGGCCACTTGCCGGGTAATAGTGACGGCCTTTCTTTTTTGTCTCTCACTCTTTTTGAAAGACACTAGAGACTCTCTGGCTTTGGCTTTTATTTTAACATTAACAAATCGCAATATCTTTAGTGTGGAGGTTACCTAAAGACGGAGAACCGAAAAAGGAGAAGAAGAGAGAGAGAGAGAGAGAGAGAGACACAACTTCTCCTGGTTTGCATGCGGGTCCGTCCTTACAAGTCAGGGAGAGGTACAAACGACGGCACCTTGAAAATGAGCTGCTAGCTTCAATCTACATTGACATATATTATTATTGTTAATATTTACAGTGTGTACGGTCTGGATGTCCTTTCTTTGTGTTTGTATGATATCATTATCCTTGTCATGCACAAAACTCTACCAAAGCAAATGAGGTATGATATCATCTGCTCATTGTAGCTACTTGTCGGTCATTTTTGGATCAACGATGTAGCAATGCTAAATAAGCAGCTAATGCATAAAAGCAGCAGAGCGCGATGATAATCGATGTTATTGAAAAGAGAGAGTGTCAATAACAAACTAATTCTACGAAGAGGCGTGGTTGGCAACGATTGTGATGGGACGCCACTCCTCATAAATGGCAGGGGCGAGGCATATCGCGTCAATGATACTGCAGTCTCACTTTGGAATATGTGTAATGGCATTACGTTTGACGATCTCTTGCTTGAGGTTCTTCGGATTTCAAGTGGTTCGGAGAATGACGTAAGGAAATCACTGGAAGAGATGGTAAAGAAGTTTCAGAAAGTTGGAGTCATTGAATTGCGAGATCACCATCATTGGCCACATATCTGAAATGCAAACGTAATGTAGCCCGTCGTAATGCCATTGCGTCTAAATGGATAAAAGTTGTTGGTTTCCTTTGGCATTAGCGCATGTTTGATTGCAAGGGCATCTTCTTTTGACACTGACACTTTGACAAGCCGGTCATCTAGTATTGCAGACCACGGAAGTTGGGGCAGCGTGCCTTTCTTATTTGCAAGTAATGCTACAATTCTGTTTAAATTTTCTCTGTCAAGTATTATAGAATAATTGCAGTCATCTTTATCGGTAAATGGATCGGGCACACAATAAGGATCAATATGCACATATTCACGGAGCCTATCGCGAAACTCATCTGCTAGACTTCCAGATATAGCAATGTCTGCAAGCGACAATTTCTTGATCTCTTCAGTGGTTGGTAGCTTTATAGACGTAGCAAGCATAGCTGCTTTTATTGGAATGGTATGATTATATAATTTTTCAGTGCAGACATGGTGTGTGTATATGTGTATGCGTGTATATTTGTGTGGGTGTACATTTCGAGTAGTTGCAGTTACGTAACTTTTAGTTGTCTAATCCGACCTGACTAGAAGCAGGTTATGATACTTTAATAAAGGCATAAATTGCAATACATGTTCTCAAATCAGGAGGGCCGGGGTACCCAAGCTAGGTAAGTCAGAGTGGACCCTAAAAGGGGTCAGCCTCGAGATCATATGTATATACATATATTGTAGCAGACTATGACGCGCTAGCTGATGTCCTTCGGGACTCGAGGGTTCGAGTCCCTCTCCCGGCGCTCACCTAGAGGACGAATTAGTAATAGACCGAATTGACCGAAGTGGTAACCAGCGACGCGCAGAACAACAACAGCAAGCTACTACTATTACTACAATGACCACGGGTGAGCCTAGATCCAGTGAGCCTCAGTCCTGGTCTACTAGCAGGGAAGAAGTCATGCTATTTTGCCTTGGTATAGGTCAACTGCAAGTACAACATATCCTTCCTTGGCTAAAATGTTAGCTTGGTTTTTGATATGTTCATTTAGCCCAAACCATTCATGAATCATAATTACTGCAGGTGGCTGTTGTTGGGTATTGTTTGCTAGCTCAGGGTAGACGAGGTACCCATTAGAGTTATTTTCGTAATAGTATTCAACTATCGGAATGAGATAGCAAAATGTTAGGATCGGATAGAATGCTATAATTTTTTGATGCATAGTCGACTGTAAGGAATGAGAATCATCCGGTTCTAATGGGGCCTCACAGTAACTTATTATAATTTGCCATATCATATGCGACTTCACGCGTAATAGAATTTGAACTACTTCTTCAGCCATTAATCAACAGAATCTTGCTATCCTTTGGCTAATGTACCCATGTTGAATCGTATTATTTGATAATTTGCTCATCGGCGTGATGTTATTTATATATATTTGAATACATCTGTATACACTATTGATAAGTCTAATATCGGCGATAGCATATGAGTAGGAATAGTGCCGATAGGGTAGTACTGTCAAATATTGATAGGCAACTTTTAAAGATTCTCCTTATTCCAGATGGTAAGATTTCATCAAAATCAATAGCAAGGAAGCTTGGACTTCCAGCAACTACTGTGCAGCGTCGCCGCAAAAGGCTGGAAAAAGACATCTTGACTCAAAGTTATCAGCTTGACGTAACTAAATTCGGCTGGCACAAGGTGGACTTTCTTATTGCTACAGAAAGCGGTAAAACAGGATTAATAGGAAAAACATTGTTAAAACGTGATGAGGTGATCTATGTGGGCAAGAGCATCGGTCAGCACACGATAGACCTAAGAGTGGAAACGATACTCAAAGACAACGCAGAGATACTAAGAATGATGGAATTGTTAAAGGCCACTGATGGCATTAAAGATGTAGTATGGACAGAGATTGTAGAAGTGGTGGGAAGAAAGACTTCGATACCTAGTCAGATTATTGACAAGCTTTGATTGGAAAAGCGGTTAATATTTTATTTGCGGCTAGTTGGAGTTAGAAACCGAACATATAAAGAAGTAAGAAAAAACCATTTTCTCAATCTGCATGGTTCATACGTGCATCTGCCCCTCCTTGTTCAAGTTTTATTTGAACTCCCTCCCCCAAGAGTGCGGAGGTGTGGCTTTCATAGTCGCACGATATAGTAGTATGTTGAGATTTGCAAGTCGAAAGTACTAACCCATTATATTTGAGAGGATTAAAGCAGGCATTATACATTTTGCATAGCTTAGAGAAAGGCCAAGATAATGACCAGATCATTCAGGAGTTTGATGGCGATAGTCAGCTGGTACAATTCTGGACTAATTTCTTGGTACACAATCACTGGATTAAGAATAATGAACTTGGTGAAATGACAGTCACGGGGAAGGGTAGGTGGTGGATCAGGAAGTATGAGAGCTAACGACACTGATTCACTGTATGAGAAATTCATGAGTGACATTGAGAGAAGATAGACGAGCGGCATATAACAACCAAGTAGAATGCAGAAAATGTGTGCTAATGGCACTTTCAGAGGATTATCGCAAGCGGGTCTTGGAAAGATAGATTGATTGATGTTTATCTGACCATCATGCTCTTTCTGGCCAGTATCTTGAATACAATGAGAATATGATCTATTCTGCCTTCCTTTCTGGAAGGATGATACCTATACAGGCTGATAACATGGTTTCGTACTGCTGTCGAGTAGGTTAGCGCGTTGGATATTGTGCCTTGTTCTACTTTACGTATAAGCAAAGCTGAGCATATAGAAGTGTGTCAGAACTAGAAAAGAACAGAATAATGCTAATTTTACTCCTTCCTTTTAGAGGAAGAAGAATCTGTAACGTCGGCAGGCGCTGCAATGGTGTATGAATCTGCAATCACTTCTGTCTCTAATGATGTGAATGAAACTGACTACAATAGAGTTGAAAGTAGATGACTTTGGGCAGAAGATCAAAAAGGTCCATAATGCATTCCAAGACCTGTTCACCACAGCCGTTGACACAGTAAAATCGACTGCTTCAGAAAAAGCAAAAAAAGCTTGCGGAGACACTTTAAAGGATACAATCTAGAAGAGGTAAAAATCTAACTAGCATCAACTCTGTTAGTTAGTTTCATGTATGGTCCTGTTTTTGATTCTTGTAAGACTCTATTGCAGCCAGAATGACTTTCTTTGCTCCGTTCGCATTTTTCCATCCTATGATATTCACCTTCTTTCCTTCCAAATCTTTGTAGGTTTGAAAGAAGTGAGATATCTCTTTTAAGATATGCTTTTCTATATCTTTAAGGTCTTTGTAACTTGAATATCGTGGATCATTTCTTGCTACGCATAAAACCTTATTGTCTGTATTTGATCCGTCGCTCATTTTCAGTAGAGCTATGGGTCGGGCTTCTATCAGAATCCCAGGGTATGTGGGATTTGTCACCAGCACTAAAACATCCAATGGATCTCCGTCTTCAGAGAGTGTCTGAGGGATCATTCCATAATCTCCTACGTAAAATATAGGGGAAAAGAGCACCCTGTCTAATCTTATCATGTCAGTCTTCTTGTCATACTCGTACTTGTTTTGGGAACCTTTTGGTATCTCTACTACTACGTTAATTACATCGGGTATTTTTGGTCCAGCAGGAATATCATGGTACAAGGTCATTCCCACTTTATTATTCGCAGTAAAAAAGCTCTGCTGCTGCTTCTTTCATATTGACAAATAGAATGCAAAAAACTTTTTTGTGCTCCAAAATACCCTAATCAATCATTATGGAGCCATAAGGCTGCATCTTATCCAGTGTGAACCAGATGATATCTTTCTACTCTGTCGTCAGTATGCTGAAGAATGCCCTTTGCATCGAGGCCATCCTTGACGATAGTTATAGCCAAGCTATCACTGAGAAGAGAAAGGGTTTTGCGTGTTTGGATCTGTGGTTATTATTTTTGTATGAAGAACCAATCGTAGGATGAAAATTCTTAGAGAAAAATTACGCTATAGCCTTATTTGTTCTCAAACTCGTCTCTTATTCTGGAAATTATGAGAGCGTCATCGTCGTCACGATTATTTGCACTTACGATAAATGTGGTAAGTCTAGCAGCAATTGCTGCGCTTCTTTTTTCTGCAAACATTGAGACAGGAAGCGCACAGCAAGGCGAGCCACAAGTAGAGACCGATGGAGGACTGACAGCGACGTTAAATGGTGAGAGCTTTACAACTGGCGATATAATTACAGTTA
>JBKPEN010000137.1:0-14132 GCA_046728425.1 Thermoproteota archaeon | reverse complement strand
ATCTGAATTAGCATACATCGTGTTTTGCCAAAAGAGCACAGCAGTTTTTATTCCGTTATTTTTCCTGACTGTGTCCCATATTCTTTGACTTTGCACAAGTGAGCTGGATTGCTCCCAGAATGATACATTGTACGTGTTCCTATCATACAATCCATTCGATATTATACCGTGCTCTCTTGGATACTTGCCAGATAAGATGCTAGCCTGAACAGTTGATGTAACAGCAGGAAATGTAGGCTCAAGTTTTGCTATCTCCCCGTTTTCAGCAATTTTGGCAACATTTGGCAATAGGCCAGAGTCTAACTGCTTTTCCTCTAGTCCTACAACATCAACTAATATAGAATACTTCATTTGTCACCTTGCTCTTCGTTGATACCCTTGTATTGTTTAAATGGGTTAGCGTTAGATAAAGGAATACTGAGACTATCAATAAATTGTTTTTTCAAAGCCCATTTGAGGTAATGCTTTGAAGAAAATTGCTTCTTCTTTCCTATTGAATGCCACAACATAGAAAAGAAGGAGGAGTGGACAATATGTTATCAAAAAGTGGTGTCATCTTATGCAAAATGCCTAAAGTCGACAAATAGCTGCCAACAAAAAGAAGCAAACTTATGAAACTAATCATTATGTTGTTGTTACTTATTTTCAAGCTATATCACAGGACACAGAAAAAGATTCCACAAGAAATAAAAAATGTGCTATCATGTGTGCGCTTCGATGCGATCAAGGATAAGAAATCTAGAGTTCTCTAAGAACCTACTACTTCTGGTCGGGATGGTAGTAATGTTGTCTTTTTTGTCGCTAACCGTGCTCCCGCAGAAAGTCGCTGCAGTCCCAGACAAATTCGGAATAGAACAACTTTATCCTACAGCAAATAATGGTCCCGTCTGGTTTCTAAACAATCAAAAGCCACAAGATGACGACAATTTTTTGATGACTTCACACAAACACATAAACTTGCAAGAGGATGACCAAGATGATCCTGGTGCATTTGAATTGGATGCAGAAACTGGCTCGGAAGAACACGGGGTAAGGCTTCATGCTGATTCTCCAAACGGTCATTGGAAGAATGTAGAAATGACAGGTTACTTTAAGCTAGAGCAGGGAGATGACCAATTCACTTTAATAGCGAGGCAGGGTCCAACCTATAACGACGACGGTGGATGTGGTGCTTACGGTTACTACGGGATGATTAGCGCTGAAGGGGATGCCTTTTTCAAGAAAAAGTTATTCCATCATGGTGGGTATTCAGACAGAACTGCAGTAAAAGAAAACGTAATAGGCAATCTCGACGGTAGATGGGTAGGCGTCAAGTTGATAGTGTATGACCTGGACAAGGATGATGTCAAATTAGAGCTGTGGGTCGATGACGGAGATCAGCAAAACCAATGGAAGAAAGCTACAGAGTATATAGACGATGGCGACTGGAAAGTTTCGGGTAGCGATTGTGATAGGTCCGACGACGACATAATAGAGGAAGGTACTCGCGGCGGCTTTAGAGTGGACGATTCAGAATTTGATTTTAAGGATTTATCTATAAGAGAGATACAACCAGGCCAAGGACAGGGGTCAACAGCAACACCCGGAGAAGTTTCTAAATGCCTATTCGTATATGTATGTAATGTATAAGCATAAGAGCTAACAGCAGAAAAAAAGAAGAGAAATATTTCTTATCATACTCTTTTTATTGTGAGGCATATATGACTTCCTATCATTTTAAGGCAGCTCTGACAGTTTGCTTAAGCTGCATATATGTAATAGGTTAGTAACAGCAAGCTTATTTATTTTTGTAATGTCTAATCCGCTGCGGAATATTGCTTCATCCTGCTCCTGTTTTCACATTTTTTATACAGCGATATTATGAGTTTATAATGAATCTATATGGTTGTTTGAGATATTTTTAGATACTGACCTAATGTCTATAACTCTATGCATATCTTAATTTAGTTGTCAATTCCCCTAGGGAACTCTCTTAAGGGGTATTGCAAAAGTAATAATGATAGTTAGATGATAAGTGATTATACTTCTTCATATCTAGAATATGCCGGAAGCAACAAATGGTGGTTAAGAGAAGTAAAAGGAGCCCGAGTCTTTGATAAATTTGTATTTACTCTGTTGAAGATTACATATTTAGGAACACGATTTTTTCTAAGATTGGTCCTAGGCAGAAAAATAAGGGATAGGATATTCCTAAAACGAAATATCAATTTCAAAGATTTTCTGTATTCCTCAACGAAGATTCTTGGAGTAGACAAGACTTTGCTTTTGGAGATACATGTCCCGAGTCATGATTATCGCATACATTGTCCGCTCAATAAGGAGGACTTCATAGTTATGACGAAACATGAAGAGGAAATAATCGGACTCTTCCGCCCCAGAGAAGGCGATACAGTTGTAGATATTGGAGCACACATGGGTCGATATACTATAACAAGTTCAAAATCTGCTGGAGCGTCCGGAAGAGTGATTGCTATTGAAGCTCATCCTTATAATTTTAGAATATTGCAGCATAATATAAGATTAAACAAACTCAAAAATGTAAATGCATTGAATTGGGCGGTGTACTCGAAGAAAGCTAAACTAAAACTATACCTGCCAGACGAAGATCTGGGCTATACTATGCATCATAGTCTTATGACAAATTACCTTGCTTCAAAATATAGCAGAGAGATCGAACGCCGATATATTGAGGTAGAAGCAGATACGCTAGATAATTTGTTGAAGACTAGAGGAATAAATGATGTGAACTGGATTAAAATTGATGTAGAAGGAGCAGAATATGAGGTACTTAGAGGAGCCAAAGAGATATTGTCTACTAACAGACGTATCTCGATTCTTGTAGAGGTACATGGCAAAGACACCTATGGTCCTACGATAGAATTGCTCAGGTCGAACAATTTCAACATAGAATTTGAAAAAACATATGATAACGGCGAAAAACATGTGCTTGCGAGAAAATTACGATATTGACAGGAATAATAGAAGTGATATGAACCAGGTCTGTTTTGAAATAGCTCAATTCTTGATTCTAATATAGTTAGGTTATCAATGCCAAGTAGATTACCTATATCTTTCAATAGTGTTTTGTCGCTTCTTAACTAACTCTGGTGACGACTAATAGTACCATATGGCTTAATAGTTGCCAAAATCTTATTGCGAATTATTGATTCCACGTCAGATTCCTTATCAAATGATATGATTAAAACAGATTGCCCATCTTGCCCTACGGGAATTGTTGCTCGCTTTAATTTTTCATAGGTTGCAACTACATAGAGAGTCTTGCCTAGTTTTTCTTCGAGTATTCGTCTGCTTTCCATTCTCCAAACTGAATATTTGACAGACGATGCTGTTTCCTCTTGAGTTAAAAGCGGCACCAAATTGGCTCGGAACTTCATCGCGAGTATGGCCCCGCTTAAGGTCGCAATACCTACGAATCTAATAGATTCATCCAGACTCAGTATTAACTGACAGAATTCTTCAAAGATTGAAGGTGGACTATCCGACGAAGATGCCATTAGTGCATAAAGCCTCTAACTTCCTGTGGATGTAGTTAATATTTTTATTTTACGGTTGTTGTTATCATTAAAATTGTACAATAGGAGAAATATTCCGAAATAAATCCTGGGACTTTTTGTCTCCTTTCAATTTTTCATTGCATCTGAGAGAGTCATGATGATAGCCGGGTCCATTTTGTCTTTTACTCAATCTCATGATGTAGTTTTGTAATGCCAGAATTAACTTGAGTCCTTGCCAGGAAAAGATACTGTGCTTCAATTTCAGAGATCAAAGATAGTGTATATTTAGAAAGATGAGATATACAGAATGTCATGCCTAACTCAAGAGTATGCTATATTTCCTTTGACCAATTTTTGAGTGGACGATCGGTACATACCAAGAAGTACTGGAACCGCTTTTCTGTAATCCTCATGGCAAAAGGCACTAGTCATCGTTATATACGAGTCTCGTAGGAATCTTAAAACTCCTGGCGAGTAATGGAGGATTGAGAAAAATACGATGCGGTTAACTGTTTGTTAGTCAATTAAACTTGTATACACAGTTGGCGCATGTCCCTTGGATTTTTCATGTGCTATCTGCTTCTGTTCTATCATGTGTAGTGTATGGAAATAGTTTGGATTTTCTCTATTACGAAGGTAATCTTGGACTATGGGGCCATCAATCTTGTGCCATATTATTATTCCATCCACCATTCTTGTTGCTATCGAAAGTGTGGCCATCACTAACCTGTCGGATGGAGGATCGTAACCTTGTCTTGTATAATTGTACGTTATTGTAGGATAGACTATGTATCGGGTAGGTTTGCCCTGGAATTTCAAGTCATACACGTATAGACTTGCTTCGAGTTTAGAAACATTGTAATAGCTTGCACTTACTAAAATCACTTCATCTATATACGGGCCATATTCAGAGGCTACTACGTCAGTTTGTAGACCTTCAAAATAGATTACAGGACAAAATTTCACATCGCTTCGCTTTGCTTTTAGAGCATCAGTGAGATTAGAATCTAACATGAAATCGATGTTTCTCCAAAACTTTGTGTCATTTCTTGTACTAATCCAATTAAAGTCATCTATGGTAAAACCACTAAATGAGGACGGATGTCTAGTTTTAATATCATTGAAGTAATTTATCCATCCTTTCCAGTCATAGCTGCTTCTGGGGCCACCTTCTGATGGCGGTAAGAGAATAATAACTATTTTCAATTCTGTATTGTCTGCAGCATCAAGGAGCCTTTCTGTTGATTGTACTTCCCCAAGGTCCCAGAAGTTGTCCATGATAAAATAATATTCGCCAAATCCCTGCTCAAGAAATTTTGAAATAGCAAGTCTTTGGTCGGTTCCGCTCATATCTTCTAAACGAAGTGCATCTGGAATATATGCCCCCATAATCTTTGTTTCATTATCTACCAATTGTAAGTCCTGTCCTATTGTAAAAGGAGTACTTGTTCTGTCCTTTGTCTCTAAGTTAGAGTTAGCACCTGCCATAAATAGCTGACCAGATGACATAATAGGATTTAAGGGAGGTAAAACAATTAGAAGGACTACGATAGTTGTGAAGCGAGACCTAGTATTCTTGTTCATTTCTGTCCAGTAAGGAAATTCATTCTTCATAGTGTTCAAAGCATTCTAATGGGGTGTGTTTTTAGCTGTTGACAAAGTAGCATTATCGATATCTTTGCTACTTTCACCGCCGACGATAGATCCCTGCATGTAGAGTAACCCGAGTAGCTATCAAATTTATTTGAATATGAAATCATAGCTCGAGAAAGACCGTCCTGAGTCACGTTTAAAGTTTTGCCCTCAAATACCTACGAGTTTTTATTACAATATTTCCTCATATGACTGCCAAAAATATCGACATAATCTTCAGTTATGTTATAGTCTCTTTTCAGATGCCAAATCTGCGGTTAAGTGTAGGCCTCAGCAATGTACTGTTGAAAGATAGGAACTAGGCATAGAATATCATCTGGATCCCTTAATTGAAGTATTAAATATAGCTACGATGTCCTCCTGACATAATAGAGCTGGCTTGGCTGATGAACAAGAGTTTGATCTATTACATGCATGCGTCAGGTTGACAGATATTGAGCTGATTCCAAATAAACCACATTCACTCCTCCTAGGACGAGACGATCAGGCACTATTCGATATATTCATTTGCAGATAATTTTCCATTACACATAGTGCATTTCGTAAAAGACATTGGATACCTTCTGTCGCATTTTTGACAATACATATGCGACAATGGATTATGGTATGTGGGCATGTAATATAGAATAACTCTGATCATAAGAATATTTCCATACCTCACAGCTTACTCTCTCCTGTGAAGCTTTACTAATTTTGTAAAAATGAGCTGCTTGCCGTTACCAACTACTTGTCCTTCGCAGGTATTCTACCACTAGACATTCCAGAATAGCCGCTTCCCACCTAAAGCGGCATATGCATATCCATTTTCTTAGTTTGGAACCTTAATTTCCAGAGTTGCATTCGTTCATTTCTCATAAACCTTTACATAAGTATGGCGGGATAAATTCTACAAAAACTATTATCATTGTTGAAGAAAAGATACATCAAGTTTAGAAATGTATATACTCACCGATAATGACTGATTGCCATTATTTTTCATCCTCTGTCCAATCCCGTTTGTATATTTCATCTCTCAGTTTCTGTCCCTTGAACATCTTAAAATAGGCCTGCCTTAAGGTATTTTGTCTTTCGAGCTCAGCTTGTATCCAAAGGTTCTCAAACATTGAATAATCAGTAAATACTGTCGATTCGCTATTAGAATAAATAGCCAAACCAGTTGCTTCTGAAAAATTGCTCTTGCTATCATCCTTCAGCTCGATAGTCAAAGAGAAAGATTGATCAAATATGAAGGTCGTGATTTTGCTTCTCAGAAATTGGCGGGTAAAATTTACATTGATAAGGTCATGTTTTTTCTTGATCAAGTCTTTGGAGATATCCTTCGATGTTTCGTCATCAATTTTAATCAAAACTCTAACATTTATCCCTCGACTTCTTGCAGCTCCAAGTAAGTCTATAATTCCATCATGTTCAGCTCTATAGAACGAATTTATAGTTGCGAAAAGCGCGAGGATGTCAAATCCCGCTGTGTCGATGCGCTCTCTCAGAAGTTGCAATATTGAAGGTGGATCTTGGATAGTTTTGATATATTCTCTTTGAACACCATGTTCTACTTCTTTGATCTTGTCACGTGCAGGGGTAGCATGATTTAAGAGGTTCTCAAAGAGCTTCTGCTGCAATTTGACAAACGAGACATTTTTAGAATACAGTTGTCTATGATATCCAGCCCTCTTAGGATTGGAATCTTCTTCTATATCGTAAAAATATATGGCTCCGTCGACAATGCAAAAATCTCCTCCGGATGCATCTGTGTGGTATACAGTAAATTGCCTTGTCAGCTCCTTAACTGACTCTATATTTTCCGACTCAATCATGGTGATAAGTCTCACTCTAATCTTCTTTTTCTTGTCAGCAGTTCGAATAAACTCAAATAAAGAATTAAAAAGTACCGATCGTGACTTTGAAAGCTGGCCCAAATAGCAATCTATAGTCTCTCTAGCATCTAGTAGAAGCTTAGAATGTCTTGAACTCTTTGAGGATTTCTTCACGGTTATTAATTGAAAATCATCAAACTCTTGCAATATTCAGTCCAGCGTAATTACCATAATCATAGATATAAAGAGACATCAACAATTAACAATAGGCGATGACAAAGCAAAATTTTGATATTAAAACCCTGATTGAAGTAGCGCGAAATCTTATATACGTCCCACAAAAATAATGTCATAAATGCCAGTATTCATGGATGTTCACAAAGTACCCTTCAGTGAGGCAAATCTGAAGGAATTATGTGCATCCCCTACAGATGAATTTGGTGTTCGTCATGTTAACCTACTATACAACATGGATGCAAAGATTTGTTTTTGCTTGTTAGAGGCTCCTGATATTGATGCAGTAGAGAAACATCATGCTAAGGCCAATATAAAGTGTGAATGGATCACTGAAGTTTCGCTGGCACAACCCTTCCAAGGTTCTGTTTGAGTTTTTAGGAACTCTACACACACCGCACTGTGTAATATGTTGCTGCGAGTACAAATTACAAGGCCACCAAGTCAATATTGGGTGTATATTCGCACACGAAGAGCCTTAGAGCCGGCCTTGTTTTATGCCCTTCATAGTTTGTACTTTCATATGTCGATAGTTATGTCCTACTGCGATGAAATTAAGAGTTGGACTATTCATATTACTTTTAATACAATAATTACTATCATATGGTGTTGATTTGCAAAAGTGGACGATAATACAAGACGGTTTATGATTGAAACATTGATGTGGATCGGCATCTACTTTGGGATAGCATTTATCGTTTCAAGGCTATTGCCATTCCCTTATTCTCTCATAGTGATAGTTTTTGCTGTAATAGGGCTTGGACTTTTCAGAAGAAGAAGACAACTTCGAAAGGCAGGTCGAGGTTCCTTTCGTGGTTCTTCGTACTTTGGCGACATGTTTGGCTCTCAAAGGGGCATAAATTACTACTGTATAAACTGCGGAACAAAGCACAATCAGACCTCATGCCCTAATTGCGGATCAAAACTGAAGAAAGTAGGATTCTGAGCAGAAGGCAGTATTTGCAGAATGCATTATCTAAAGGATATTAAAAAACTTGTATCGATGTGGCCATCTACAAAACACTAGCATCCATAAACGGATGGAAATATACAGATAGTTTGCAAAGGTAAAGTAATGGAACTAATATTTTTGCAGTACTGATTCTAACGCTTATAACAGTTGGAGGGTGTTTATTTAATGGAGAAACGAGCTGTCACATTGCGTCAGGAGGAAAGCGATACTGGTTCCAAAGATGGAAAAACACTAGTGCTGAAAAGTTTTGCAACCTTGTAGTAGAATCAATAGGACCTCAAACCAAGAGACTACATACCCTGTTACAGCCCACAAGCCCAACTATATGCTCTATAGATTTCATATAGTCTTTCTCTTGCTCAACTTTAGTGTGTATATGTCATTGATAAAAATTCATATTGTCATATTGTATTAATTTGTACGTGCAAAACAAAGGAATGTACGCAAGTTCGCGATTTGAGAAAGGGAGACCCCTGAGGCAATGGTGGAAGCTGGCACTATAATCACGATTGCTTTTGCAGTGATTATCATTGGAATCATAGGTTTTGTTGTATATAGACGAAAATTTAGAGGACGTGCCTTCAGGCGAGGCCCTGGACGATATCAAAAGATGACACGTGAAGGAGAGCCGCTTGAAGACTATAGAAGAGAAGGATCAGGATTAATATCTAGATCTTCAATGAGAATCGTAATACCGGTTATCATAGCTTTCATTATGGTTATAGTAGTACTAGCTTCCAGCATCAAGATTGTGGAAGCTGGTCACAGAGGAGTTCTACTAAAGTTTGGTGCTGTTGATACCTCTGCAGCTCTGAACGAAGGAATTCACTTTGTAGTGCCGTTTAGAGACGACGTAGTCCAGCTCGAGGTTAGAACACAAAAAACAGTTGAAAACGCAGCTTCGGCGTCGAGGGACCTGCAGGATGTGGAAACGCAGGTCGCACTTAACTATCATGTAGACCCGAGTACTGCTCAAGTCCTGTTCCAGCAGCTTGGTTTTGATTACGCTAGCAGAGTAATTGCCCCTGCAATACAGGAATCCGTAAAGCAGGTAACAGCTAGATTTAACGCAGAGAATCTGATTACAAATAGAGAGACTGTAAAGAGTGAAATTGAAAACCAGATAAAGCAAAGGTTAGCGGCTTACAACGTCGAAGTAGAGACAATATCGATCACAGAATTCCAGTTCTCAGACCAGTTTAGAAGAGCAGTTGAATCAAAAGTAGAAGCCGAACAGAGAGCGCTTCAGGCTAACAACGACCTTAGGAGAATCGAAATAGAGGCGCAGCAAGCAAAAGCAAGAGCGGTCGGAGAGCAGCAAGCCAATATCGAGCAGGCAGAAGGAGTAAGGCAAGCCGCTGTACTGCAGGCACAAGGAGAAGCGCAGGCGATACAAATAGTTAAGGCGCAGCTGACGGAAAATCCGCAGTATCTAGAATGGCTCAAGACTCAAAAGTGGGATGGCGTATTGCCCCTTGTAACAGCCGGCGGTGAAGGAGCAACGCCATTCATAGAGATCCCCACATCAAGGGAAGGCACTGCTCCAGGAGCTGGAACGGCAGAGCAGGGTTCTAATGTCACCTCTACTTCAACACCAACAACGACGACAGCATCAGCAGGGAATTCAACACAAGCACCTCGGTAAAACGATAGCAGACTAGGGCAAGGCAAGACCAGCCTTATTATTTATTCCCTTCTCTACTGCAATGGACTGCTTGAATGCCCTATCACTTTTTCATCGTTTTTAATCAGGCAGCATGAACATTTCTCCTCAAAACACGTTCTTGCATCCCGGTGTTTGCAGACAGGACATACACAAGCCTGTTTTGGTGAAATATTTTTTCGTTGCGCACTAAAATACTTGGCATCCATGTACAGCCAAAGTGTAACAAGGGGCAATCCAATGCCAAGAAGGATAGCGAGTGTCCGAATATTGACTCGCAGGAGGAGTAGCGAAATAGCAAATAATCCAGTAGCGATTGCCAGCATCAAAAGCCAGCGATGAGTAAAATCCATTGGGTTATATCCTCCGTGTCATTTAACTGATGATAATATAATATATTTTCACCAAGTCTCCTTCCCTGCATCGATTTGCTGCACCCCATTCCCCATATAGCTCACAATCAGCGCAGATCTTCCAAGTTGGTTTCATCTCTAAAGTGTTCAGGGTTTAATCTAAATCCCTTGGCTTTTTCGTGAGGAACATCGCTCAACTTTAGATGAAAATCCACGTTAGCTATCTTCTTTAGTTGCTTGTTCATCCAAAGTGCGAAGCGTTCTTCCATGCTCGAGGCCTCTTGCTTCTCAATCTCTGGATATATGTCACGCAACTTGTCTACAAATACTTCATCCATATCAAGAAGAAAGAAATCCCACCCTAAGGCTTTCTTGCCGTCAGAATAGCATTTGCTTTTGCTTTTGCTCCACGTTGCAGATTCGAGCGTAGTTATGAACTGCATTATTTTGGGCCTCTGCTTATCAAAGTCTAAGCATGAGCCTGAAAGAACAAACATTGCGGTAGTAGAGGGGGCTATAGCTGCTGTTGGTACTCTGTCTTCCAAACCCGGTTCTTGATTATCAATGGATTCAGAGGATGGAATAGCCGATGATTTTGCTTCCTCAGGCTCTATGCTAGAGGGTTCTCCAGCGGATATATCAGCATCTGCTATCTTTCTGATTGTGACGGTGTCGTCAATAGTAACACCTATCATCTTCCTCAAAGCAGGATCAATCCTTGTGATGCCTTGATCTTCATCTGAGGGCAAGAGCCGATAACATCTTGCATCCGTCCCATCTTTCTTGCCAATAACTTCGACCATATCCCCATTGGCAACGCCTATTATATCCATAGATTGACCATCTATACGCACTACTCCACGGCCTATATCACGTGCGTAAGCGGTAAGCACCCTTAGCGAGACCACATGAGGCTTCATTACCAAGTAGGAATAGGTGTTTGCTTCTAATAAGACTTACTTGTATTTACTGTGCTGGATCTCACATCATTCTTCTTTTTTCCAAAAAGCAGTAACTGATGCAAAGAAAGTTCGTTCAACCAATGATGCCTTTGCTTGGACCATCATCTAGATTTCTCTTGGCTTAGTCTTTGCTGGTGTAATATACTTCAGTATGGGCTATGTAAAGATGCCTGAATACGTTACAGGCTATACTCTTGAAAAGACACTTAGCGTTGATAATATCTTTTTGTCTTTTTGCTGATTTTTACTTCCTCATGGCAATTCCACATCGAAACCAATGCAACGTCTTAGTTGTTGGCGTTTTGAGTGCAATAGCCATGAGAGTTCCGCTGATAATTGCTGGGGTTTCTCTGCTTGAGATATTTCGCTGGATGATTTACGTCTTGGTGCATTTTTGATTTTTACAAGCAATTAGGGTGTTTGTTCAAAAAAAGAGGAGAAGATTGTAGTACAAAAAACACTGCTATGCGAGCCTTAAAGACAATTATCACAGTTGAAATACAGACAAAGAACGACAAGTTCCTAATTCGTAAAAATGGTATCTTGGCATCTGTCGGAAACAAGGCCTGCAGAAATTTTGCAATCTTCTGCCATAAAACTTGTATATATATCTCTCTCTGGTACAGCCAGCAATACTTAAAGAAGAACAGATACAATCCAAAGTTGTGGATGATGAAGGAACAGGAGCAATAGACTGGTCCCAATGGCTTGATTTTGATACAGACAATATTGCTAGCATTCCAGAATCAGAAGGAGTTTACAAGATACATGCAGGAATGAAGATCTTATTTATTGGGAGTGGTGAAAATCTTAGAGAATCTTTGCTTGAATGTATGTCAGATCCTTGTATGAGTAAGGCAAAAAGGTTCAGTTATGCTATAATAGAATCATCAGATAAAGTGAAAGAACAGCTCCTAAATGAATATCGTAGTAAGCATGATGGTAAATTACCTTCCTGCATGGAATAACAAAGTGGGCAGCGCGGCTAATAATCAAGTATTTTGTGGCGCTACGAAAAAACCTGTGCTGATACATATCCCAAAAAAACAACAATCGTCAATACTAACAATCAAGAATACTGCTATAAGTGACTGACAGTGGTAACGTTGAACAATAGAGACAATACGCCTATATAATAGGAGGACAACCCAGGGCTTATGGAATTTGTTATAAGAGAATCTTTTACTTTCTTATTTAGACAATTTTGATATCGGAACTAATATGAATGCAGCCGTTATAAGTGCAGACAATATCCAAGCCATCTCATAGCTATTTTCCTCTGCAACATATGAGAAAACGATAGGCGTCCACAATACACCAACGAGCGACAGCCCATTAACCCAAGCAACCTTTAGTGTATCATAATAAGAAGAATAATTGAGGAGATCGTCCTTCTTGTTACGGATATTTTTTACGTTAGCTGCCAGTGTGGTTGTTGCATTATTTCCATGTACTGGTGTGCCCTTAATCAAAAGCGTTCGCGCCTTCGCATAAACTACAGTGAATGCACCACCTGAGAAAAATCCTGTAAGAATAACTGATGTAATCGTAAAGTATAGAATACCAATGGATAGTCCAACCATGGCCGCGCTGGCTCCGACTCCACAAATAAGCAAGACTGTTCTTGTATCCCTTACTTTGTCATAAAATCCTCCAATTAGGGGTGCAGAAATAATGGAAAAAATCAAAGGCAGGCTTGCAATGATCCCAGCAAGTTCTGCAGAGAAGCCCAGCTCTTCTACATATATTACGATGAATGTTAATTCTATTGCCCAGGCTGCTTGAATACCGATGAGAATAATACCAAGATAGACTAAAGTACGGTTTGATAATATTTTTACGGCATCTGAAATTTTCACTTTTTCTTGCTTTCTTGCGGGCTGGGCGTGCTTATTGTCCATTCTAGCATCATATCCTAGACTTACATTGCTTCTTGGAATTATCATATACATTAACAATGCAGTAACAAGGCCTAATACACCGCTCAACATAAGGCTGACCCTCCACCCAACTATTTGCGCAATAATTATCCATCCGAATATACCGATAATTCCGCCCATTGAATGGGCAGAGTTCATAAGGCCTATGGAGAAGCCGGGAAATCCTCCCTTGCCATATCTTGCAATAAGCACTACAGCTGAGCTAAAGAAGAAAGCCATCCCAAATCCTATTATGAACCGTAACCAGATTAGTTCTGACGATGACAATACTAATCCACAAAGAACAGCAGCCGTTGAAGATATTGTTATTCCAATAATGGCAGAAATACGTGGATTATATTTTGCTGCAAAGATGCCTGCAGGAATTTGAAATAAGCCTACACCCATGAAAAATGCTGCAGATATAGAACCAAGTAGAGAGACATCCTCGTTAAATTCTAATGCAATAAGGGGGAATATGGCGGATACGTTAAACCAATTTATCCCATATACAATTCTAGCAATAATCAAAGAAAATGATGCTTTAGTATCTGAACTCAATGTCCTTTTGTTCTTCTTGTTTGTTCCCATATTTTATACAGTCCTCCGTTATTCAGCTGCTGTTCTAATCTTTTAGAACATGATAGCTATAAGTGGCATTACCACCTTGGATGGTTATTTTAATAAAAACAAAATCGCTGAAGATTGAGAATAGTAATTTACACTCTGCCGCAACCGATTTTCGTTTCTTATTCTACTTCCTCCTGCTTTCTATCATGGGAATTCTTTTATCCATTTTATTCATGCTTGGAAGCGAGATGAGTGGTATCAATAAGAATGACAGCTGCTTCTTAGCCGCAGCTGCAGCGACGATCTTAACAGGATCAATAATAATGGCTACATCAAGTATGATGACTGCTCCTGCAGCCGCCGCCACAACAACTGGAAATACTACAACTACAGTTACAATACCTTCATCAACAGTAATACAGCTGTCAAGAGGGAAATGTTACCGGAACTACACTGTTAACATTACTACAGCTCCAAGA
>JBKPEN010000152.1:0-5113 GCA_046728425.1 Thermoproteota archaeon | reverse complement strand
GCGTAACACATGCTTTTAGGACAAAAGAATATGAGCTTCGCAATGCGCTCTATTTTGCAATTCTTGACAGACTCTGTCTGAGAAAGCCGTATCTTATTGAGTTTTCGAGGCTAGAGTTTGAAGGAATTCCAGTTTCAAAGCGAAAGATAAAACCACTTATAGAAAATGGCACAATCAGAAGCTGGGACGATCCGCGCCTTCCCACACTTTCTGCGCTTAGAAGGAGGGGCTTTGTGGCCGAGGCGATACGCAAATTTGTTCTGTCGCTTGGCCTTACGCTTGCAGAAACCAAACCTCCTTTTGAAAGCCTAGAAGCTTTAAACAGGAAGATAATAGATCCAATATCGCTACGGCTGTTCTTTGTAAAAAACCCTGTAGAAATGTATGTCAGGGGCGGTCCAGAAACAGAGGTCGTGCTTAAGAACCATCCCACTGATGCCAACCTTGGAAAGAGGACAGTGAAGGTTGGTGACCAATTCTTTATATCTGAAGATGACGCAGTGGGGCTAAAGGTTGGAGCCGAATTTCGGCTCATTGAGTTGTA
Organism: Thermoproteota archaeon; assembly: GCA_046728425.1. Lineage (GTDB taxonomy): Archaea > Thermoproteota > Nitrososphaeria > Nitrososphaerales > Nitrososphaeraceae > Nitrososphaera. The sequence continues at coordinate 4,569 of JBKPEN010000152.1, read as the reverse complement.
TAACGTTAAGGTGACGAACATAGATCGGAAGGATGGTGCCCGCTTCACAATAAATGCTGAGACTAGTGGTAATGAGATCCGGCAATCCATGCCGAAAATACAGTGGATTGCAAAGAATGATATGATTGACTATAAGGTCATGATTCCCAAGGAACTCTACATGAGCGATGAAGAGTACAACACTAACAGCCTTGAAATATCACAAGGTTTTGCAGAATCTTTTGTATCCCGTCTTGGGCCTGACACACGGATTCAATTCGTGAGATTTGGATTTTGCAGAATCGACGATAATCAAATCGCGATAATGACGCATAGGTAAATCGACAATGAAGGTAGCAAGAATCCGAGATAGCAAGGTAAAGGAGACGTATAGCATCATATCTGATGATGGAAAAAGCATTGTCACGAGGTCGGAAATACAGCAGCAGACAGGCATACCTGTCCCGCTAAACATCAAGGACTTTGTGTTCAGAGGGTGGCTTGACGAGGTCAAGCATCACAAGTCAAAGCTGAAATTCAATCAGAAAGTGAGCGATGTGGATCTCTTGGTGCCTATTCCAAACCCTCCAAAGATAGTCTGTCTTGCCTTTAACTATTACGATCATGCGCGTGATGCAGGGCTGACTCCTTCAGATGAGCCCGTGATATTCATGAAGCCAAGAACTGCTCTTAATGAGCCGTTCAAAGACATTATATGTCCATCATTCGTAACCCGTCTTGACTATGAAGCCGAGCTTGCAGTTGTCATTGGCAAAGAAACGAAGAAGGTGCCAGAAGATAAAGCACTTGATTCTGTCTTTGGATACATGATACTACATGATGTTTCTGCAAGAGATATTCAGTTCAAGGACAAGCAGTTCACGCGAGGTAAGGGAATCGATACTTTTGCTCCATGTGGACCGTGGATAACGACTAAGGACGAGATCTCAGATCCTCAGAATCTTCGCATAACAACCAAGGTTAATGGCGAAACACGCCAAAACTCATCGAGTTCAAATATGGTTATCCCTATCAGGCGGATAATTTCCACACTTAGCGTGACCATGACGCTTGAGCCAGGCGACATCATTTCCACGGGAACGCCTGCTGGAGTAGCTATGTCAATGAAAGAGCCAAGATATCTAAAGGATGGAGATGTGGTTGAAATAACGATAGAAAGACTGGGTACTATAAGGAACCGCATAGTATATCACTAACTCTAAAGCAAGCGCTACTGCCAAGAATGGCTTGACATTGATTGGCTTGGCGTGGTAAAGAACGAACATTCTTTGCTGATATGGACGAAAGGTCATAAGAGACAGAAATACCCAGCTCAGAAGGAAATGCTAAGAATTGTCGAGTCAAACAGCAATAAGAGCCGAGGGTGTGAATGGAATGTGATAAAATATTTTTGATTAATAGAGAGAGAGAAAACCTTAATCTTAATCTCTGGTGGCCTGGAAATCTAAAACGACGAAAAGAAAAGGTAGCACAAGTGATGGACTTTGAGCGAGTGATTCTCAAAGATTCGATGGAACCAAGGAATAAGTCACTACTGCTTCCTCAAAATAGAAGGTTGGATATATGCGCTGTCTGAGAAGAATTGTCTATGCAGATCCTTGAATTAGGTTAGGATGCTGGTGGTTTTGTTCTGCTTAACCTTGTTATTTCGCGTTCTAATAGCCTAGCATAGTATTCGTACGACTCCGCCAACTTTCCTCTGATGTTAGCAAGCTGCATCGACAAGTTAAGGGCATTAAGGCAAGTTTCAAGCGACCGCTCAGTTGCAAATTCATTCATGGCCTTGTTGAACTGGGAAATGATCTTCCTCTGATCGTCGCTTTGCTCATTTATGGTCTTGGTAAGCTGATCGATCTCATTAGAGCCTCCAAAGCTCTTTCCCTTGAGCCAGTCTACCATATATATAACATTAGATTGGAGCCAGAATCAAATAAAACTTGCCTATTTTTGTCCCTTTGAGCAGGCATTAATACACCTGAAAATTAAAAATGTATTTATTTGCCCGTTTCTGAATTTCAGAAGTAACATGGTAGTTGACAATAAAGCCAAGCTATCATACATCCAAATAATCAAGGAGGATCTTGGCATCTTCTACATTACTCCAGATGATGGGCCAATTTCCGACTTTAAGGCTGGTCAGTTTGTCACGCTTGGCTTCCATATCCCAAGCGAAGGCAAAATAGTCCGTAGGGCTTACTCTATCGCATCACCTCCTGAGCAGAAGAAGCGCTTTGAGCTATACATACGCTGGGTACGGAAGCCGGTGCCTGGTAGGCTCACAACTGAGCTGTTTAACAAAAAGGAAGGCGACGAAATATTGTGGGTTAAGCCTACAGGCATTTTCACAATAAACGAAAAGCTTCATGACGGCAGGCCGGACGATCGAAGGATGGTTTTGATTGGCGGAGGAACAGGCCTTGCTCCGTTCGTGTCATACTCCCTTCACCTCAAGTCAATAGAAAGCAAGCGCGAAATAATCGTGCTGCATGGTGCAAGTTATGTTGATGAGCTTGGCTACAGAGATCTCCTGACGTCTCTTGAAGATGAGAGTATTGATAAAGGCCGTGACAAGTGGAACTTCCGCTACCGTGCAAGCATCAGCAGGCCACAGGAGTGGTTCAACAGGTCGTGGAGTGGACAGAAAGGCAGAGTTGAGTCATTCCTCAGGCCAAAGCCAGGTAGGGAACTCTCTCCCCTTGAGGAGCTGGTGGGTGAAAAGGTCACGCCAGAAAACACATCATTTTACATCTGCGGCTGGCAGGGAACAGTAGACGGTGCTTTGGATTATTTGATTCCGAAAGGCTTTGTCACTGAGCGCAATAAGAGAAAGGATGGAGGCTACGACATCAAGTTCGAATCGTATGGCTAATTATTCTTTTTCTTTTTTAAAGCCTTATATCTTGGTAAAATGCGAGTAGAATGATGAAGTTTGAATTTGAAGAATTTGCTACAGTAGAGGATGTTTTTCTCTACCTTGTTTCTGTCGCACCATACATGAAGCAAGTCATGCCCATTAGTTCGTACAAAGGATATGTCTTCTCTCTTGTGCCATTGACTCCACTTTCAGGAGAGATTTTGATGATGATATATACTAAAGGAAAACTGGACCCTGGCCTTGTAGAATTTGACATTTCGACAAAGAAATACCGGCCTGTGACATCAGTCGAGCGTGCAGACAAGAATTACTTTGTAGTCCTGACACCTAAAGTTGCAACGCTTGCAGAGGAAGCGATCAAGAATCTACAATAATAAGGAAGGAATTGCTAGAGCCGTGATGGCATCGTAGCAGTCACAGACTGTTTGTGTGAGTATCGCTCGACTATGTCTTCTGGTACTTGTCCATTGAACAATTCTTTTGAGAGCCCGCGCAGATATCTCATAACTGCCCAAGTGCCGGATTTTATGAGCGCTGCCATAAAGACCTTCATTGCTGGACCGTATGTCTTATTCCTGATGATGATCGGGATAATGTCGTTTATCACGCGCAGATTGTGCTCCCAGCATCTCCAGAATAGTGTGAATTGTGCCTCGTTTAGGTTGCCAAAATGCATCGAGTTCTTTTCAGAAAAGTCTTGATATAGGAGCGGTGCAACCAAGCCACGCATGTTCATTTGTCTAAAGTCGTCGATAAGATCGATCGTGTATTGTGTTTCGTCTGGTGTTTCATCAGGCCATCCTATGATTAATGTAAGCGCAGGAAACCAATTGTTTTGATTAAGTATCTTACAGCCTTCTCTTACCACCGAACCCCATTCTTCGGGTTGAAATGGCTTTGTCTTCACACCAAGGTGCTTCTTAACCATCCTTGGAGCAACTGTCTCGACCCCCAGGTTGGTTGCAAGCCATCTGCCGCCAGCGACATTCATTTCATTGATCTCGGACATCTTTTTTATAAGGTCGGGCGAAGACGCAACTGCAGAAAGCGTCATGTGAGTTGTTCCAACAAAGCGTGCACCTGTAGATTTCAAACCGCTCCATAGCTCCGTGATTACATCTGCGTTTGGAATAAAGTCTTTGTTATCACAACCGTAAAGTAGCATCTCGTCAGATTGTAACCAGATGGAATCAAAACCATAATCAAGGTTGATCTTGGCCTCTTTTTGTAGTCTCGCAAGTGGAAAGTCCTTCTTTGAGCGCTTGTTGACATCACAAAAGTCACAGCCCCTACCGCAGCCACGCATAGCCTCGATGAGGGAATTGACCGTCGGTCCTTGCATCATAGGGATATTTTCGATGTTGCGTACAAAGGTATGCAAGAGTTCTGGCGCGTCACCAGCCTCCAAGTCATGGAAAAGATCGAGAGCCAGCTCGTCTGCTTCGCCAATTACCACTGTATCAATACCGTGAATCTTCATTCTGTCTGGCTTGGCAAGTTCCCACGAGCCGTTACCTCCAACGACCACCTTGAAATTATATTTCTTCTTTAGCTGAATAATGGAAGCGCACATCTTTTTAAACTTCATGGCTACATATGAGAGTTTTTCTGGAGACATTGTTGTCGTCACTGGCGCCATACCAAGTGGATCCATGACATTGATGCCGATGACCTTTGTCTCTGGGCCAACGCAC
>JBKPEN010000176.1:0-15531 GCA_046728425.1 Thermoproteota archaeon | reverse complement strand
AACAAAGTTCAGTGGGGGAACAGGAGTTCTTCCTGAAAATCTACTGACGCCTCGAGCTGTATACATAGCTGGTATAATATTTCTGATCCTTGGTGCGTCCATAGGGGCATATTTTGTCGCAATACGCGGGATAACAATAGCATTAATACTAATCTTTGCAGTCCTTGCCATCTACTTTTATTCAACAAGAATTGTAAATGCTGGTTTGGGTGAGCTCTTTGTTGCTATCAAGGGGGCTATGATCGTACTTGGAACGTTTTACGTCCAAAATGCTGTATTAGAGCCGGCTGCTCTATATAGCGGAATAATAGTCGGTATCCTTTCTGCAACAGTACTCTTTATCAATTCATTTCCGGATTATGAAGCAGATAGATCAAAAGGACGTCGTAACTTAGTGATAATTCTTGGAAGGGAAACGGCTTCAGCTATATTTCCGATATTTATCATTGCTGCCTATGCTTTGATCACTGGAGGTATTTTTCTGGGCTTTACGAAGATCTATTCGCTAATCAGTTTTGCATCGATACCACTTGCTATAAAATCAATCTGGTCATTGAGAAAAGAACCGGAAAGTATTGAAAAAGTAGTGCCTGCAATGGCTTCAGCTGTAACATACTCTCGAATTACTGGCTTTTTGCTGCCTATTAGCTTTATTCTATAGTAAGGAAAAATATACTCTTGAGATTTTTTTCTGTCAGTTGATTTCAGAACGGGTTTTGTCTTGAGATATTTTGGTAAAAAGGTAAAACCTAGTTCCTAGTGAATAATAAGAAGGTAAATTCGATTCGTTATTATTTTGCGTGTCGCTATATGTAAACTGTTGTCGTCTTCGTCTTCGTCATCCTCACCATACCAAATAATTGAGGGGTATGCTACACCACGGGGCACAAAGAAATATACTGAGTATGCAGCCTCACAGACAAGACCGAAAAGCCACTTCAGGACTTTTGACAACCTGCACCTATCAAGCATAGGCATGGGTACATACCTGGGTGAGCTAAGTAAGGAAGATGATCAGGCTGTTGAAAATGCCGTGTACCAGTCAGTCAAGTCTGGCGCAGTCAATGTAATTGATACTGCGCTAAATTACCGTGCCATGAGGTCCGAAAAGAGTATCGGCAGAGCACTTTTGCGTCTTGTAAACGATAGGATAATTTCACGAGATCAGGTTTTTGTGTCCACCAAGAATGGATATATCACGAATGACGGTGACTATCCAAACATCGACGTAATGGAATACATCCACAGGATGTATATTCAGACTGAAGTAATAACTGCCGACGACATTAGCTCTGGCTACAATGTCATTAACCCTAACTACCTTGCCAAGTGCATTGAGAAGTCACTCATTAACATGCACATTTCTACCATCGACCTCATTTACATTCATAACGCCTTTGAAAGTTGGTATCAGGATGTAAGCAGAGAGCAGTTTATGGAGATGCTTGTAAAGGCGTTTGAAGTTTATGAAAAATATCGGGCTAAAAACAAGATTCGATACTATGGCATGGCAACATGGACCTGCTTTAGAGTTCCCAAAGAGAGTCCAGAATACCTCTCGCTTGAGCAAGCAGTCAAGAGCGCTGAGAGTATAGGAGGCAAGGACCACGGCTTTAGATTTATCCAGCTTCCGTATAATCTTGCTTACAGTGAGGCACTTTTGCTTAGGAACCAGTCTGTAGGTTCTGAGGAAAATCTTACAATTCTGCAAGCGGCAGCAAAACTCAACATTGGCGTATTTACGAGCATACCTCTCTTTCAGGGAAGGCTTCTAGGTAGCCAGATTCCTGATTATGGAAATCTCAGTGATCCTGTGGCCAAACTGCTGCAGATAATTCGATCAAGCCCATCAGTCATCGCACCTCTTATTGGGCAGAAAAAGGCCGAACATGTTGAAGAAAACCTAAAGATTGCAGATATCCAGCCTCTTTCAGAGGAAGAATTCAAGCAGGCTGTTCGAATACTCACCGGCCAGCAACTATAAGAAATCTAGAAATTACGGGCGGGGAGTGCAGGTCGATGATAGTATCGGAGGAAAGAGGATCTGATATTGATTGAAGCGATTTTCGTTATATTAACAATAGCAGCAGTAGTAGTAGCAGCATTTATGGCTAATAACTCAACTTTTATGCAGCCCTATTCCTTATTACCTGTAGCTATTGCTTTTGGTTCAGCTGAGAGATTGACGGCAGAGTCCTTGGCAGGAGTATTGTATGTACAAAACTCAAATTCTAATACCATATCTGTCGTGGACCTTGCGACAAACGCAATTTTGAGAAATATTACAGTTGATGGAAGGATTCACAATATCAAACTTTCAGATGATCAAGTGACACTTTATATACTCACATCAGACGGAGATTCTGGAACTATTTTTATGATGAATACTACAACCAACGAGCTCATGAACGAGATATCTACAGAGGTTTCTGTTCAAGATATTGCAATGTTCAATGGTACTATGTATGCGAGCGACGTACTTGGAGGAAAGATACTAGTAATGAACGCAAATGGAACTCTCATAGATGAAATAGACATTAGCTCTAAACCCCAATACATGGAAGTGAGACCTGATGGACAAGTGCTATATGTCACCAGTTTAACAGGCCCTATTTCAGTAGTTGATTTGGAACAAAAAAGGGTGATAAAGGAAATAGATTCTGGGAGTATGCCTCATCGTCTTTCCTTTACTAATCAAGGCTCAATCCTGTTCGTTGCAAACACTGGAAGCGATACGTTGTCAGCCATTGACTCACGTAAACACGAAATAATCAGATCTATCGCCGTTGGTGATAGTCCAGAATATGTTGCATTAAATCCCGATCAGACGCTTGCTTATGTATCAAATATGGACTCTAACACGGTATCAATAGTGGATGCAGACAAAGTAATAAATGAAATCCGTGTTGGCAACGGACCTTATGGAATTGCATTTAGTGCAGACGGCGGCGATTTGGCTTATGTTAGCAACACAAGGGGAAACGATATCTCTGTTATCAATACTACAAGTAGCAACGTCACATCTACAATCTCTGCAGGAGGAGCAGGACCGCATCAAATAGTTGCAAGAAAACCAGACATAGAAATAGTACGAACTGAAAACAATAATAACAATAATAATTCGTCTGTTATTGGCCGCGTATTTGTTGAAGTCCCAGATGATCGGGAAGAGTTTGCCAGAGGTCTTATGTTTAGAAAACATCTTCCCTGGAACGCAGGCATGCTATTTGCATTCGACGACGAGGGTACTAGAAGATTTTGGATGAAAAATACTTTAATCCCATTAGATATGGTATTCTTTGATAGTAGCTCTAAAATTATAGACATTAAAGAAAATGTCCCTCCCTGTAAACAAGAAGAATGCCCAACCTATCCCTCAAAGGAACCTGCGCAATACGTTTTGGAAGTTAACGCTGGCTTTGTACAAGAGAAAGGGATTAAGATAGGAGATGGGCTAGTGACACTTAATGAGTTCAAAGCATACACTACTGGCTGAACGTGCTCTGAGATATCATCTATCAATTTTTGACACTTTGGCTTATTGGAATTATTATATCCTGTCTATTGCTACTCTTTTTAATATATTATAATTTCAAGATCATGATCCCTCTGAATTGACCGTAGCGTAGTTCAGAGATTGCAGTAAAAAATTTTGAGAACAATGAAAGAATATCAATAAGGAGATATAGTATATCCATCAGCTTTGTTGACAATATTTCTATTGTTAGGGACATCTGAGGCCCATTTAATTTAGGATATAGAAAGATTCAATGCTTTAATCATAAAATAAAAAATATGATAATTGCGAAAAGGTAAGCACAATAACTGCAATTAGCACAGTCTATTGTATAGTTTTTCTCAATCCATTACTTTGCACAATACAATTCCACAAAGATGAAATTTGACCTATATTTTATAATTTGTAAAAACTTTCTTTCAGAACCAAATGGTTTCTTCATCGGTTCTCTTCCTTATCGCCAAATGGGAGAAAAGGCCTGATTCATTACTATTGTTCTCTAAAGCGCCATGCCAATGCAATGTGCCTGCAGGTACACAGACTACATCTCCTTCAGATAACTCGATTAAGGAAGAAGACGATTTCTCAGGTGATTGTTTTATAACGGCGCTCTTGCCATCACTATTGATTTCAATTTTATCTACAAGGATAACAACTCCCCTTCCTTTGACAGCAACCAGTGTCTGGTCTGTTGCATGAATGTGCGGTCTTGTTCTGCATCCCTTCGTAAAAGTAACATAATATACTTCCTGTTCCTGCGACGTGTTTGCATCTATTATCTCGTGTATGTCAAACCCGTCATTTGTGAATTTCCCCTGATACTTCTCTTGCTTCTTCTCGTCCCCTGAAGAATAATGGAGATTTTTCTTGCCCAGTACCAATGAATCAATATCAGTCGTCCTCATTATATAAAATGACCCCCCTTAACTGCCAAGAAAAAATTTTTTATAAACATCAAGATTCATTTTTAGTATAATAGTATAGCCATATCGTAAATACATTGCGGCAAAACATTCTTGCAAAGCTCTCCCTCATAATCGCAGATTTTCCGCGTATTTTTAATAGCTAGCGTAATGCGTTATGATCTTGATGAGGGTGAAATCGTTTTGCTATATTTTTAGTCAGCCTATCCAATGCAGGTGATCTGTCATTTCGTTCCAAATGCACATCTAAAATGCTAAAGGTATTCCTAAAATTAAGGGCTTCAGAAATTGCATTGTTGAATTGATCTTCAGTCTCTATATGAAAACCTCGCCCGCCACCAATAACCTGGGGAATATTGGAATATTTCCAAGGCTGCAAATTATTAAATTCACCTTCTAGCATCAGTTGTTCTGTAAGATATATTCCATTATTTAGGACAACGACAATTGGATTTAGGTCATATCTAATGGTAGTCGACAGCTCCATACCCGTCATTTGAAACGCACCGTCTCCAACTACGACCAAGGGGCGGAGAGTTCGATCTGCAAGCTGAACACCTATACTAGCTGGTACTGCAAAGCCTAATGACGCATAATAAGCTGGTGAAAGAAATTTTGTATTTCCATGTATAATCAGATCTGCACCTGCAAACAAAGCATCGCCAACATCGGCAAGTACTATCATGTCATCTGTCAGGCATGAATTCAGACATTCAAATACATATTTGACTGTAATCTTTTTTTTTCCATCAGTGGATTTTGGAACGGTTGTTGACGTTATTGTCATTGGCGCGTCAGTATTGGCTGTAAGAGAAGAGGAAAAAGACGAAGAGGAATTATTCATACTGAACTCCTTTCTTGCTATATGTGCATCAATCAAAGCATCAAAAAAATCTCGAATATCTATATTGTCGTAATGGTGATACATCACAGATAGCTTTTCTGCACTAACATAAATGATCCTCTTCTGATCGATTTGTGCTGTAGACATGCCAAGTGTCATATCGCTCAATGTTGCCCCTAGTATAATCAGGCAATCACTAGATTCAATATATTGACGTGCTTTTTCCTGGCCAACTGCTCCTTCATAGATTCCAATAAACAAGGGGTGAAGCTCACTTATTACAGATTTACTCAAAATTGTCGCCGCAACAGGTATCTGTGTGTAGTTTATGAAAGCCAAAAGCTTATCTTGCAACTCAAATCTATGAATCTCTTCTCCTGCAATAACGACAGGTCTTTTAGCCGCTCCTATCATATTGCTTGCTTCTATAATTGCTTCTCTGAACGCATTTGGATCACTCTTCTCAGATTGTCCAATATCAAGCGGATGCCGATACTGACCTATGATCGATTCATATACAATGTCTCGTGGCAGTTCAATGTAGATGGGACGTTTGAAGCGCAAGGCTGCAGAGAGTACTCTATGAATCTCATATGCGGCTGTTTGAGGATCAACTAATGTTGTAGAAGCAACAGTTATTTGATCAAAAATCTTCTTCTGTGTATCAAAATCTCGTACTTTATGATGAAGCATGGGATTCTTTACTTGCTCTCTTAAGCCGGGAGCTCCACTTATAACAACAACAGGAGATTTTTCAGCATAGGCTTGAGCCGTTGTATTAATGATCTTCAACGCGCCAACACCGTATGTGACGCAAACAACCCCCAATCCTCGAATTCGTGCATAGGCATCTGCCGCAAATCCCGCTCCTTGTTCATCACATGTAGTTACAACAGAGATTTTACTTTTAGTTACTCTATCATAAAAGCTTAGGATGTAATCTCCAGGAACGCCAAAAATGTGTCTGATTCCTTGTCCGTGCAGACTATGAATTAGATAGTCTCCTACGCTGTAAGAACTTGCCATGTCGTTTTCCATTTTCTAATCACGTAATTAAACTTGCGAAGTAAATAAATGAATGAATGATGCTTTATTAATAAATGCTAAAGAAGATCAAATCTTCTCTGTCCATAAGGTATCAACCTTTGCCGATCTTGTGGATAGGACTGTGAATTCCAAGAGATACCTGCTTTGTAGTATATATGATCTTTCCGATTGCTTCATTTTTTTGAGCTGATTTGTGTCATGTGGATGTGGTGGTCATGGTGATGGCAAATAGGACTAAAAACATATCATCTATCAAAAAATAACAATTTGAGGTAACATTAGCGGGGTATAGATATAGCTTAGTTTAAATTCTAAAGCTTTAACGAGTCTGATATATGATTTGTTTTTATGGTCCACTCCAATCAAATGGAATGTGCTTGCTAGATCTGCTTTCCTTTCCCATTTAAAGCCCATTGCATCCACTGATCGGCTATAGCGCTACCCAAGTCACAACTGTACCAGGTCCTACTTCGCTACCAGGCGGATTAAGAGTTTGTACTGGTTTATCGAGTAGAGTCGTAGGGCCAGTTAATGCTTCAGGCTTTGCAACAACCTTTCCGGGAATCTCTGCATTCCGATAAGAAAGGTCATCTGCTACCTCAAACCTGATTGGAGCGTAGTCAATTCCTCACATATCGCCCATAAGGTTTGCAATTTCAGCCATAAACCCTCCTGCTTTACCTTATGCCATCCAATCATATTCATTGTCTGCTTCCATCAAAGCTGGATTTTCATCTGCACGTTCATAGAAGCTTCGAGACCAAAGTCACTCTTAACCGTCGCTCATAACCATATCATTAGTGTTATTATTTGCATCATCATTCTGCTTCATTAACATCATTGTCATATCATCACCTATAGTACCTTCACTACCAGTCATATACGTAGCTGATGACACTATTGATGGAAGCATTCCTGCTGCAACTAAAATTCCAGTAACTGTAAGCCCAATGCCCGCGGCTCTTGCTATCCAAATGCCTCTAGACCAGATCTTTTCTCCAAAGATTATTCCAGCGAATAGACCCATCCAAAGTAGATTCATCCATCCAAGCGCTACCATAAGAAGAAAGTACCCCCAGCAGCACCCAAGGCAATATATGCCATGATAAATTCCCATATTCACGGCACCCGATGTCCCGTCTTTCCATCTACGCATGAAAAAGCTCATGGGAGATTCACAATACCCAATGCATATTCTCTTCAATGGAGTAAATTGATAAGCACCTGCTATAATCAACAGAGAACCATATAGGTATTGTATAAGGGTGGTATTTCCTGTTGTCATTATAGTACTGTTCATCACTGCTGACCATCCAAGAAGTAGCGCAATACCTGTCAAAGCCCACACTAACAGGTATGAGCCCACAAAGAGAATTACCCTCGACGAGGGAAATGATGACGATGACGAGGACGACGTCGCCTTGCCTTCTTTTTCTTCTTGAACAGTGACTGAGCTGTAGTTGCCTCTATTATTCTTCTTGTTTGTAACAAGCCTGTTATACATCAAGACCATAGGAGTAATGGCGGGAAACATCATCGCAGCCATCCCTGCGGTCCAGCTAGCAGTAAAGAGGGAGATTGACAAAGGGTTGTAGGTAGTCATGGCAACCATCATATCAGGCTGATCAATAGAAGCAATCCATGCTATAGCAGAAGTTGCAATTAGTGATATAATAACTGCTTTTTGGACTCTATCCATAGTTGCAGAAGCATATATGCTGATGGATATAAAATTTTAGAATTTGTTCTTACGTTTTACTATAAAGCACTAGATCTCATAAACAGATTTTACTTTCAGTCTTCTTGACCTAGCTTCGAACCAATTGCAGGTATACTATATGAGTTAGAGTACTGTCCTAGCGATTTAATCCGAGTGATAGAGGCATGTGTAATATTTCTATAGGGCGAAATTTAGTTCAACTAAATAATTAGCCTTAATACTGTTCAACCTATATAGCAATATTTATCCATTCTAAATTTCTATTGATCACAGGTGCTAGATGAGACTTATGGCTGACAGAATTAAGTGCTCTCACATACTTGTTAAGAAACAAAGCGAAGCCGTAGCAATAATAGAAAGGTTAAAGAAAGGTGAATCTTTTGCAAACCTTGCAAGAGAATTATCTATTGACAAGGGAAGTGGCAAACGTGGTGGAGATTTGGGGATTTTTGGAAGAGGTATGATGGTAAAAGCATTTGAAGAAGCAGCATTTAAGCTTAAGAAAGGGGAAATGACACAAGAACCAGTCAAGACAGAATTTGGCTACCATATAATTAAGAGAGCAGGTTAACGAAAAAAAAGGAGAATGTAAGATAAAATTGGATGCTTATCTAGAAGAAGAACTTTATGACCTAATTACCTATTGCATACAAAATCCTAATGCTTCAGATTTTGAATCAAAGAAGCATAGAGTACAAGAAATTGGCAAAGAGTTGTACACAGATGGTGGAGTTGATGCTATGGAGAATATCTTTTATCCAATTGAGTTTAGAATAAAAGAAGAGATTGGCAAAGATGCAAGGCCGTATCGTTCATGGTGGAACGATATAAGTAAAGAAGAATGGAAATATTAAGACACAAATCTTCTAGCTTAATGCAAATAGCTGAGAATTGTGAATAGCCCAATGAGGATGCCTCCTAATACTCACTAGAAAATTGAATCAAGTCATCTGGAAAAGCGTGAAGAAGATAATGATACGACCCCCTGTTTGCATGTTTGGAAAACGCGGAAAAGGGAGCTTGATATAGGCTGCCTTGTCGACCTCGGACCATATAGTTATATGCTCCTAAAATGTAGGAGCATATGTAATAGTCAACTTAAAAATCGTATTTCTTTTTCACAGCAGTAGTCTTTGAGGCAACCGCTGCCATCTAATTACCAGTTCTACAGTCATCTAGGCGCGCCTGCTTTCCGCGAAATTTTTTCCATGAAAATTGAAAGGCTCAATAACTGAATGGGCTACTTCTACTAGCAATTCTATATATCGCGGGATATCATAAGCAGCACCAGAAGTAGTCTTATTGTCAACCAAATCAAATGGAGTTGCTCTCTTACTAGAGGACTTGTTATTGTTGTAATAGTTAGTTATTACATACTGTACGATTTCGCCCGCTCTCAATATTCTGCCCTCCGCTGCTAGTTGGCGTAGCACAGTACTCTCAATAGTATTGACAACATAGCTGTCAGAATTTTTAGATAGCTGTTTTGTAAATACAAGTTCCTGAAGCGGAATCTTTCGATCTTTCAATAACTGCACATACTTGTTAAGAATAGCTTTGACCTGAGGCATTAACATCCTGACTTCTTCAGTTGTATTGCCCTTGGCAATGACTTTTAGAACTTCTGTTTGGAATTTGTCAAAAAATGGAGGATTGTCGCGCCTTCGCATCTCTAAGCCTCTAACTTTTAGGCTGCTGCCGTCATCTTCAAATGCACCAAAGTATCGATTCGGCACTGGAATATACTTACTGCTAGTGCTGCTCCTCCTCCTCTTTGAGCGGACAAATGCAATCCATTTGTAAATACCTTCAAACGATATTGGAAAACCTGTATTCTGCTCTATTGTTTCCTTTAGTTTCAGATAATCCTCTTGCGCAGCACCTTGCTTGACCACCCATATAGAATCAACAATACCATGCAGTACCCTAAAGCCATCAGATTCGGCAACTCTGACCGCTTTTAGGAGCACTTCTCTATCAAAGGCACATGTGGCAATATGAGCATCAATATTGCCGAACTTTGAATTGCTGTATCCAAGGTAGCCGAAGCTTGTAACTAAAATCCATTTGAGCGATCCTTGTCTTGCTTCATAAATTTGTTTTATTTTTGGATCTATCTGAGGAGACTTTAGTAGCTGTTTATATTGCGTACGCTTCTTAAGCAGTATTTCAAGCGATTGTGGCACAATACCAATCTTCTTTTCGCAGATGTGCCAGCCAAGCTCTGGCACACGTAGCTTTGATTCAGGGCAACAGCTGCATAGGACTGTCTCGCCTGATAGGTTCTTTGCACACATGATACATGGATAAAGCGAAGAAAAATCAAGCTCACCAACCTGCTCATGCACACCTAATTGCGGTTCAAATATCATACCGCCGCGGTCTGCTACAAATAGCTGTGAATAGGTTTTGAAGTGTTCTGCAAATGCAGATTTCCAAGGAATTAGGACGTCATTTATCGATGCATGGTAGCACTGGAGGCTGCTCATGCAGCGTCCAATTGTAGCACGCGAAGCCTTATGAAGTGGCATTCTGCATATTCTGGCAACTTCACAAAGCCCCTCCATGCCTGCCTCGTCAAGGATAAAAGAGTTGTGTTTGTCGATATGTACTCTGCCAAAGAGCTGTATTGATGAAGGACGGTAATGTGTCCTGCCGTAAGAGAAATAGGTTACTCCATCTTGGATTGGGCTTCTAGTAGTCGTTGCTCTGGACGGCTCCCGACCAAGGACAAGGATATTGCTGCAATTGTTGACCTTAGCTATATAAGCGAGATAGGGAAAGCCAAATGAATCGCCATTTTCAGTAAAGACAAAGTCTGGGTCTATGGCAGACATTATCTTTGCAAGGTTAAAGAGTATCTGAACGTCATCAGTACAATCAATTTCAATTATTTCATTTTCATTTCTGATAGATATTGAGTCTATCTTGTCTGTGAACTTGGGTAGCTTGCCCTTCTGTTTCCGGGGCCTGATGCTTAGGTGAATGCTCTTGAACTTTGGTAGCGTGTAGTCTACAGACCATACGTCATCGTGGTCTTTGCGTGACCATGTTAGTCTGCTGCTACCATTGACATCACTGGACACAGTAACTTGACAAAAAGCAAGCGGAAAAATATCATGTTCGTAAAAATATGATTGTGCGGGCAAGATATCAACGTTGTAAGTACGGAACTGTCCAAACCTGCCGCCAAGCAAGATACACTTGGCTAGCTTCTGGGCTTGTGACGATTCTGTCAAAGTCAATTTCAATACTTCAGATTTGGTCTTGTCAATGATCTTCTCATATTTCTTGACAAATTCATAGTGCTTTATGAATGAGGAAACGCGGTAGTCTTTTGCTACTGAAGCTAAGTCGTATTTGTTATCAGAAGCGACATAGATTGACTGTGACCAACTGCTATCTTCAAGCCTGACGATCTTGCCATCCTTTTCATGCTTTATCCAAAATATCATTCTGTCACCTTGAGGATAGGCATCAAAGAGCCAGCCGGTAGTGGAGGAAGTAGTAGTCAAGTGCTCCTCTTATCGTCTCCTTCTTTTTCAAGCTCATCCAACTTGGCACTTAGTTCAGCTACCTTTGGTACCAACCAGTTAATCATTTTGTATTGGGAGAATACCAGAGACACGAGCAGTGCTTCATTTGGGAAAGGCTCCCCTTTTGCATTAATTGCAGCGGCATGAGCATAACATTTCTCTATCATTGTAAGAAATGCTTCTTTATCCTCCTGCCGCAGAGTATCGGCATATCCTTTCCACTGTTCTTGTAACTTAACAAGAATATCGTCAGTTGGAAACAGGCTCATTGTTAGGATAGATCTCCTTCTATTGCTGTTGCTTTTTGTTTCCAATTCTTAATTTCAGCCAATAACATCTACTCTACTTGCTTGAGAGAGACACACGTACTGTGAGCATATGTATTGGTAAAGCAAATGCTGCTGATGATGGTTTTGACCAAACCTCATATGAGGACGGTAACAGTACAGTAATGTTCTTAATGAAGGTAGCGTGTTCATTTTTCTGACAGATAAGGTCAATATTTCATGACTTACAGATGACAAAAGTCTTATAAAGTTCTGTCCTCTAACCGTCCCTGTCCTCAACAAATATGCCAAAGCCAGGATTTAAAACCATCACAGTAAAAGAGCATATTTTTAACAAATACTATGAGTTATACAAGAAGGCGAAGAAAGAGCATAAAGTAGGCGAAGGCATAAGCTTTTCGAGCTTTATAACTAGTATGATGCAAGAAACAATGGCAAAGTACGAGGCCTTTATCAAGCATGCGCCATTCCTTGAAAAGATTGCAATTGAACAAGATAGGGTAATAATTAAGGATAACAGGCGAGATAGAATAGCAGAAGTAATGATAAGGAACCAAGAGTTGCAGTGTCTTCTAGATGAGAAGACTGACTGCATACATATTGGGTTTGTCTATGCACTACCCGAATTATATGCAGTACTTCAGAAGAAAAAGAGTATCATTAAGTCAAGACCTCAATAGCAGTAAGCAGGACCGCTGTTCTTATGAAACGGATAGAACTAAGCTAATCATGCCGCCGACTGTTCCAACCATATTTAGTCTGGTGGGTAGAAGTAATAATACTTGCTACTGGGTCGATAATATAGTATGCTTAAATGTCGTAGTTGAGCCATTATGCCAGAGTTAACTCCGCGCTATCTGCCTGTGAATTTCATCTAGTGTAGCAGTATTGGTTGTGACTCACCGTTTGTCTATTTTTTAGAGTTCGCTGTAATTGTTCTGATTCCTGTTCTTGCGTAGCGGTTATTTGAAGATTGAAAAAAAACAGGAATTGGTGTTGCATGCCCTATTGTATTTGTTTCAAATATCAATGACTTTGATAACAACCTCATCTTAAAAGAAGCCTGGAAGAATAGTGGTCCCTCAAAAACACGATACATGAATGCGCTCTGTTCTTTTAAAACAACCCCACCCAAAGGCGCATAATGCAGCCTGTCAGATAGGCTAAACGCATCAGGTTCCTGATATCTTCCGAGGAGCCCTCTACCACTGGCATGGTCCTATTAAAGTGAAGAGAATAGCAACAAAGAAACAGAAGCGTGTGGGCTATAAGAAGTAACAATGGTCATAGTAGACATAAAGGACCAAGAAAGGTTTGATAAAGCTGCAGAGAGTCTGACATGCAGTTACTGCAACACGACTTATTCGACTAAGGCAGAGATGTCCTATCCTACTGAAGTGTATAGCCAGCGTGGTCGAACCAAGACATGGAGAGCCAAGTGCAAAGAATGCGTCAAGTCATCAGGCTTAAAGACAAGCATAGACGACTTTACTCCAGTAGCAGATTCAATCTCAGGCAAAATCATAACACCTAAAGACCGTGATGAGATCTGGGCGGCGCTCGAAAATGCTACGATTAACCTGACCTCATTTGGTGAAACCTTTGTTCCATTAGTTGATGTGATTAAGGCCGCATCTCGTGGAAACGAGAAGGTTCGCAGCCTCTACCAGATACGTGATTGGAATAGGCCTGAAGACGTAGAAAGAGACAACAAAATCATCTGGCCCTTAATTTATGAGGTAATAGCCCTAAGCGACAGCAACAAGTATCCTTCCTTCAAGATCGATGAATCAACAAGGAATGGGCCTGCGTTATGTGTGACTTATAAAAGGCAGGAATGAGCCGGCAAATAAAAAGCTCCTCAAAAAAGGTAAGCCAACACATAATCTGAAAAGAAAAGAATAGGGAAAAGGAGAAGGAGAAGGAGAAACAAAAGAACAGACACAGGTGCATTTTAAAAAAAGCATCTTGATTTGCAATTCGAAGTCTTCGTTTAGAGGTGGATTATTTTTGAACAAAATAATACTTTCGCACTATTGTATCCGACAATGGCGGCCGCCTCTCTTGCCTTTCTAGGCAAAAAGCGGTAACAGGTATCGTTTCCGTACAAGTGCATATCACTCTCACTATTTTCCCATAGTTTTTTGGGAAGCTATCTTGCAAACAATCTTATTGTTATTATTCCCGGCTCTGTCGGCTATCATCTAAACTAAACTATAGAAATTTCATTTGTTATGTCAAAATGTACTTCTGCTAGATTAAACAATCCTTACGAAATGTCAAGAGTCCTGAAAAATTTCCAATCCAATCTACTGCTGCATTACAAAAATAATTGATGATTTGATCAACGGGTCATATAAGATACACACGTATTTGTGAAATTATTAAGTGCTATATCGCTCACACTCTCATTAATGAACCCACATAACGAAGCAGATGTTAACGGCGAGAAAGATAACAACGATAGTAGAAGAACCAAAGTGATAGCTGCTATATCGATGGCAGGAATAATAGTTACTGCAGCTCTTCTGTCAGGGCTACTGTCCTTTAGTGGCGGTGGCAGCTACCCGCAAGCTATGGCACAGCAAAATATGACAGGGAATACAGGTACTACAACAGGAGGTGGCGGGGGTGTACAATCTTCGGCTTGTACCCCAACACAAACAGGGGGCGGCGGCAACCAAGCAGCAGGCGGTGGCATGCAAGGTAATACAAGTAGCGGTGGTCCCGCCAATAGTAGTCCAAGTGCAGGTTCACTAACTGGTGGTACCACTACAGGTCAAGGTGCCACAGCAGGTGGTGGGGTAGGCACATTTGGCGGCGGCGGAGGAACAACCCCAAGTCCAGGAGTTGGTACAACTCAAGGCGGTCAACAACAAGGAGGAGGAACCCAATCAACATCAATGGCAATACAGAGTATAGAACAAGCATGTATGGCATTACAAGGTGGTGACACACAGACTGCAATGATGCAGTTGAATTCAGCCCTTAACCAATTAACAGGTGGAACACAAGGCGGAGCACAAGGTAACATGACTGGCACTACAGGAGGGAATGCTAGTAGTATGACTACAGGTGGCGGTGGTGGAGCAACTGCAGGCGGAGGTGGCGGCGGAACCACAAGCAGCACCCAAGGCGGCGGTCAACAACAAGGAGGCGGCGGTACAACAGGTGGTGCGGCAGGCCCACAAGTGAGACCTTAAAAACCCGTTCTGTACTGTAGGGATAGTAGTAGCAATTTTTCTTTCTTCATATTTTTTGGTGGTTAGTCACAGGCATAATGGTTGGTCACAATGAGTGGATACTTGGGTGTGCATATGTCTTAACAAAAGATCCAGACATCCACATTTCTCTTCTAAATTTTAGCCCCTTTAAGCTACCAATACTTGCGCTTTACCATTCACTCTCTTAATATATTCAATCCGTGATTCCTCAAAAGATAGATCGGGTAAATAAGAAGATGCGGCATGGTAGACATATAGATTACAAAGTTTTTTCTGTAGGATCTTATTTTTATTAGGGCATTTAGTACAACCGCTCTAATTGTCAACAAACGCATTTGTACCAAAAGTAAAGCCAGAACATGTTGTATCTTTTGGTGATGCTATTTTTGCATTTGCAATAACCTTTATGACATTAGCAATAGATATACCTGAC
>JBKPEN010000238.1:0-3794 GCA_046728425.1 Thermoproteota archaeon | reverse complement strand
CTCAGCCTATACCCACAGCATGGGCACCAAAGGCCGTCCCATTTTATAAATATCTCACATATCTGGCATCTCTTTTGTCCACTGGCATATCTGCCTGAGCCAACAGGTTTTTGAGCCTTGTGGCGTATACATATACCTTTACAAGTCATTTTTTCTGTTATCACCTGGTAACAACGACTAACATATTAGTCGAGGCAAACTAGCCTCCGTTAGCCATATACCAGCAGCAATTATGCATCATATCTATTTAAGATTTATACGATTTCTTTACTCCAAAAATCCTGAATTTTGCAAAATTTATATATTCTTTGCAGATTCTTTTTGTAAAAGATTGGAGCAAAATATAGTTGATGTATATTTATTTGCGATATATTTTTCAAATCCAAATGCTATTTGTCAAATATTTTTCTAACAACAAGAGATTTCATACCACGAATTCACTTAGAACTGAGTTGGCAGAGCTGAAGTTAGAGCCAGTGTCGAACCTTGAGAAAGTCGTCTAGAGGCTCTTTCTTAAGTAGCTTAATAAGCGAAAGCGCTTGCGGGACTGACAGCATCGGTTTTTTGAAATGGTTGTCAGTGCCTATTCTCGGGCATGCAACCTGCACAAAGGCATCTATGTCTTTGAAAATCTGGATGCGTTCCTCAGTTATTTCAGTCAATGCTATGATCTGGATCTTTACGTCCAATTTCTCAAATTCTTTCTTCAGTTCCAGTGCTCGCATATGAGCAAACTGGCCTTCTTTCAGGCCGATGACTATTCCTATCTTTTTGGCGTCAAGAGCCTTATAGACAGACAACACTGCTTTCTTTTGCATGCCTTGCGCAATTTCATTTACTTTAGTATATTCTTCGAAATATGGGTCAAGCATGAACGTAGGTTTTTCAGTAGATAAAGCCACGCTAGCAGAGTGGAACATGCTTTGTCCTAGGAAAATGTAGGCGTCAACTTGTTTTTGTACATTATAGGCCGGATAAAATTCGCAACCAAACACCTGCGCGTCACGAAGCTGGCCTTTGCCTCTTCCAATTATGACGTTATAGCCCTGATCTTGAAATATCTTTTTCACGCTGTCTATTTTGTGGAGGTGCTGGCTGTCCGTTACAAGTGAGACCGTCTTGTACTTTCCTGCAAGGTCTCTTGCGCACTTTTTGGCTACCATTTCAAAGCTGATATCGTCAAATGCGTCTATCATAATGACCTTTCGTCCAAAAGTATCCATTGCAATTGTATGACCGACATTAAACAGAATGTCTGCGCCCAACATTTCCGCAGCGTGCGTGTTAAGATCACATGAGCCCCAGCATGGATCACCTATAATATAGACTTGAATGCCAAATGTTTCGGCTATATGGTCTGCTGTATCTTGCAATTTTGGGATAAGGGCTTCGGGACCATTCAGTGCAACTGATTTGGGTTTTTTATCCTCTATTGTTTCAAAAATCCTTTTCTCATCTATTCTGATGGTCATGTTTGCTGCTTTGTCACCCTTATTGCAAATTTTGGGCAGACTGCTTCACATCCAAAGCAATAAATGCAGTCACTTTCTCTTCCAGGTAAAGCTTTTCTGTCTGCACCGCAGCCATACCAATCAAATACATTTACAGGACATATCTCAACACATGCACCGTCGCCGATACATGAATCAAAGTCGACTGCCACATCCGTGCCATAAATTCCTAAGGTACTTGAAGCATTTTTCCATACTTTAAGTGTGTTATAAGCTATAGGAAACCTGTTTGCCTGAAAATTAGGATCAATAGGCAATATAGGAAAAAAGATTTCGGCAAACTCCATTTAAATCATGCTATAAAGATAGGAGGCAGCCTGCCGGTACCACCGTCGACAAAAGGTCCCATTTCAGGCCCTGCAAGATCCACCACGTAGACGTGCCAGCAGGGTTGTGACGCCTTAGGGTTGCTCCCTCCCGGACCTCACCCATTTCGGCGATTTGCGGTCGAGACTCCGCCTTCGCGTAGATCGCCGCTCACAACCATCCAGCACGGCATGATTTCATTTCAGCAGGACAAGCGGGTACCTCCCGCCAACGGATTTACCCGGCAGTTACTGATCCTGGCATAAAGCCGATTTCCAGTATGGGGCACGGCTAGCGCCCCGATCCTCCCTGCCTCTATATACCCTAGGCAAATTGACTATATTTGTTTGTTGGATGCTATAAGATGTTTAATGTTTTACACACTGAGCAGATATCGCCTGTCGAAACGCGTCCGCATCTTGAACACTTCTTGGTTTCAGAGGGAGGCATGCTGCTGCGGAGAACTTTTGAGATTTTCGTCATAGACCTATACGCATTGTACTTGATGCCTGGATGATCCCTCTCGAGTCTATTAAAGAATTCGCGCAAATCTGTGCGTATGCTTTCATTCATATAAGGACAATCCTCTGACTGAAATGGAATCCCGCGCTGGAGGGCATAGAATGCGATCTCGTATTCATAAATTTCGACAAAGGGCTTGACTTTTTTAATGCCGGCTTGTGTATATTGCACAGGCTCTGGGTAAATCCAGCCTATGCGCTCTACATCTCCTGCCAACAAGTTGATCATAAATGTCTGCAGTTGATCGTCCATGTTATGTGCAGTAGCAACTATGTCAGCTTCTACTGTCTCTGCAGCAATATCTATTGCACGTCGACGGAATGTGCCACACATTGAACAAGATGACATTTTTTGTGACGATCGCTGGACCATGGCTTGGTCCATGTCTATTCCAAAGAGTGATTCGTAGCTGAGGATCTTGCTTCCTATCCCAAGCTGTGCACAAAAATCCTTCACAATCTGGAGCGATTCATCACGGTACCCATTAATCCCTTCATCTATCGTGATTGCGACTAGTTCATTGCCATTGTTCGGATGTTGATCAAAAAGCATCTTTAAGATATACAATAGAGACAAACTATCTTTTCCGCCAGAAACTCCTACAGCGACCTTGTCACCATACTCTATCATTGAATACTTCGAAATAGTCTTAGCAACCTTGCTTTCAATTGAGCGCATGAAACACTTCTTACATAAGTATTCACCAGAATATGCTCTGTAGTAGAGGCTTTCCTCTTTTTGACACTTGGTACAGCAAGGCATGTTTCGTTAATAACGATGTCTAACAGTTATTAATCATTCGAGCACGAATCGTTAATAAATCCAAGGCCTGTACTCTTTTCGTGCTGTTACCCTCCGAGTTATTGGATGAGATCAATCTTAGGATATTGGATATTTTGAGCCGAGATGCATCCCGCCCATTTGTGGATATAGCTAAAGAGCTTGAGATCTCAGATGCTACAGTACACATTCGGGTCAGGAGGCTTCTGGCAGCTGGTATCCTTCGTAAATTCACGATTGCAACGGACCATATCCTCTTGGGATATGACCACCTTGCCTTCATAGGAATAAATATTAACCAAGGTTCAGCCGACCAAGTAATCACTGCTCTATCACAGTTTGATGAAATACTGGAGTTACATGAAATGTACGGGCAGTTTGATCTGCTTTTGAAGACACGTGCAAAAAGCCTTCAAGAGATGAGAGATATAGTAGCAAACAAGATATGCAAAATTCCTCAGATTACAGAAGCAGTATTGATGACAGTCCTAAAAACTATCAAGGAGGAGCAGATGATTACGTTAAAAAAGGATATTGCAGATGCTGCAAGTACAGCTGGTACTTAGCTGTTCATACTCATTTTTGCTGTTTGTCTTTTTTTGAAGATTGCCACCAGTCAAGGTATTCGTCATGATGCTTTCTGCGAGGGTCCTCTCTTGATCTCTTGGCCCTGTC
>JBKPEN010000193.1:0-8849 GCA_046728425.1 Thermoproteota archaeon | reverse complement strand
CTTTCAGCCGTTAGGTGGGGAGTAGGAAAACGCCTTATTTATGCATGGATAATAACTATACCTGCAAGCGCTGGAATTGCTGCTATTATGTTAGTTATCATAGACCGTCTTTTTAGTATACGATAAGGAAGCGAACTAATAAAAAAGCATAGAATAGTAGTACTAACCCCTTATTTTTTGAATACAGTCAGAGCAAAATCTTTTCAAAAAAGAAACATTAGCAATACCACTGTCGACATATACATCATATGAGGCCAATCTCCCTTGACACACATCGCACGATATTGCTTCAAGATTTTTTATGATATCAGAAATAGGTTGGACCTTTGGCACGGTAATACCAGACTGTAACACAGACGCTCTATCATTCACTAACAATCAGACTAGCGCACATGCATAAAATTACTTTCTCCGTGTTTCATATAGGTGTCAATAAACTATATAGATTACATCCTTATTATCCCTATATAAAAACAAATTAAGGTCAAAATTGTCATTCATTACATTGTAGAGGGCCTTTTAGATTGCTAGCTATGGGTATGTCATAAATTAACTCTCAACTGCTGAAAGAAGCGAAGGGCCAGTTAAGAGGCAACATGCTAAGCAGACTCTCGAATTGAGATTCAAATGAATTTTTATCCAAATCCCGATGGGGCCGCTTGAAAACAAAAGCTTTTTAGCTACCCTTTCCTCAAAGAATTGAAACCTCCTTTACAGTGCTTCTAAAAGCACGGGGACCCTTGGGCCCGACTTCTGATTGTATTGAGTCCAATTTTTGAATTTTTTGTGCTGAGTCCCTCTGGGCCTGCCTAAAATAAAAAACATTCAAAAAATGGATTCAATGCTTTCTGTCAAAGCGATCTACCTAATAACTATCCTTCGCTGCAAATGATCGTGCTAAGTGACAGAAGGTACTCAAGAATAACCTGTCACCTAAATTTAAAGAATGTTAATATGAAAGCTATACAGGGACAAGAACTTTTTGAGTCTATAGGTCTAACGAGCCTAAATCTTCAATGATGTATTTTTAAATTATGACGTTATAAAATCATAGTTTAGTAAATCGCAGTTTCTATATTTGACCACCAAGGATGAAAGACATGCAATCAGCACAGAATAGAGATCTGATTTGTCGAGTATAATGATAGGCATTACATAGTATCTGAGCAACTTGAGCGCGCATTGGATTCAGAACATCAAACACAATCCAAAAGTTTCATTTAGCATAAACGGTCATAATTTATTCATAGGCACTGCACGAATAATAGACCAGAGGAATGAGTGTTAGCCAGACATCAATAGGATTTTGCTTCTGTGGTTGGCAAAATCCAAATCATAGCTGCGCCACTCCCTATGACACAATTGATTCTAATAGAGGCAACAAATTAAAAAGTAATTGTTCAAATATGACTCTGATCTTGAGAAGATTTCCTAATCATTCAGAGAATTATTCGTGCATGTTTTTTGTTTAGTTAACCTCCTGCTACAACAAAGAGGTCCTCTTGATATTTTGGTAACGAATCTAGGACCTTTGTCTGCAAGCCAAAAACAGATCCTAGGACCTCATTTGAATATGCCCCGAAAACACCGGAAATGCCTATATCTTCTGGTCGTTCATGGTTAAAGAAGACTGCAAATTGCATATCTTCATTGGTACTCACATTTTCTATGTAATGAAAGTAGGCGGAGGGAATAAAAACGATTTCTCCGGGTCCAACTTCAAACGTATCTACCTTGTCCCCGGGGCTAAAAATGGTCATCCTTGCCCTTCCACTTATGACGTAGTCTAATTCAGCGGCATTTGGGTGCCAGTGCGGCTCTCGTATGCATTTAGGCTTTAAGGTCAGAAGATAGCACGCAAGACCCTCAAGAATCCCAAAATTATTGGCGTTGCCAAGAGATACCGTGCCGCCACTGCTTTGAACTGTAGGTGGAAAAGCCTTAAGGTTAAATTTATGGTAGTTGGGGCCTTTCTGATAAGTAGTTGTGGCAGCAACCGTGTTGGATTTGGATGTTATAAGTAAATCTTTAGGAGATCTAGTGAAACTCCTGAAATATTCGGATGAAAGTCCGAATGTCGCTGCGAGTACAGTATCGGTCATAGCACCGGTTGACCCCGATATTCCAATATCTTCCGGGAGCTCATGGTTAAAAGCAATAGCGAATTTACTATCTCCTTCGTGGATATTCTCGATGTGGTGAATGTAGCCCCTGGGAACAAAGACAATCTCTCCAGGATCGACAGTAAATGTGTCATGTCCAGCACCTGGACTAAAGACTGTCATGAGAGCTCTGCCAGCCAAACAGTAGCCAAGTTCAGCTGCATTTGGGTGCCAGTGCGGCTCTCGTACACCTCCCTTCTCCAAGTGCAGCGTGTAAACTGCCATGCCTTTCAGTATTGGGAAATTATTAGCATTAGCCATACTTCTGGTGCCGCCATTACAAACAGCTTGTGGTTTTATAGCTTCAAGATTAAATGTATGAATTGAGCTCATGTATTTTCCTTTTATTAGAACGTACCGACCTATTTCAAGATACTTGCAAGACAGTACCACTGTTGCTATAATAATATGATATCTTTACGAATCAGCAAAGTCTGGGGATACAGTAAGTGAACCTCACTCACGATCTGAAATTATATCTTACAATCTTTTTTTCTTCAAACTGACAGTGGCCTAACCAAAGGAACCATCTGTTTACATATTCGTCTCAAGAGGCATGTATATGATTGAGTAGCATCATTAAAACCTAAACTAAGCTAAGCAGCTGCAATAATAGTGATGGCATAATATTTCTTAGTGTTATACAAATTCTAAAATTGTTAATCTGTTGCCTAGTATCTGGCCACCGCCTTGGCGGAGGTTCAAGCAAGAGATGATGGTTCTAGGTAAGGATGTGCTGCTATACCAAACAAACCTTATTAGTTACTAGAGAATTTTACAAACAGCGGCAGTGAGATTCCATTTAATGGTAATGCCATCGTTGTTTATGGTAATTGGAATTCTTGTGACAGGAATCATCCTTATTCCTGTCACAAATACGTTTTCTCTGACCAATGAAATATCAAATGGAAACACACCATTTACAGATAATGCAACTAGATCAGAATCAACCATCAGCAATAGTTCCCTATTATTAAGACAATTAGGACTTTACACTCTTTCTCAAAACTTGAATGATACGATATCAAACTTAATGAGTATCGCAGAGGCATCGATGAATAGATCTAATTCTTTTGGAAATTCGCCTCTGGTAAATCTCACAAGCGAAATGAAACTCAAGTTTCATGGAATACCTAGCGATCAGGATTTAGAAAAAAGAACTGAAGGCAAGGAACTATTGGCCAATAACCCAGCCTTGTTGTACGTAGGTTTGCTTCTACCAAACGGAGATCGTTATTTTGGCGAACCATATTTCCCATATCAAACTAATAGTTCTATAACCAATTTCGCCTATAGGGATCACTTTAAAGGTGCTCTAGGAACTAAACAGCCATACCTAAGCAATGTATTTAAAGCAGTAACCACAGGCGAACCACTTGCAATACTTGCCATACCAATTTATGCAGATGTAGATGGGAAAAATCCTAGCTCATTGATGGGAGTACAAGTACTAGGATTAAACTTTTCCTACTTCAATGAGATGATAAAATCAACACTGCCAACAGGGGATGGTGATAAGAGATTGGTGATAGTAGATAATAATGGTACGGAAATAGCAGATTCGTCATTTGACAACAATAACATGGAATCGTTTGAGAACCTCCAAAGTTTTCAAAATGCAAAAAATGGTGAAACAGGGGTATTGACAGAAATAGTAAATGGTAAAAATATGTCCATTTCTTACACACCAATAAAGTTCGCTCAAACGAACTGGATTGCATTATTATTTTCATCCAATGGTTGACTTACGGTTCTGTAAAAGTGCTGTCTGCCAAGCTCACGTGGTTCTACTTCGAGTTCAAACTTTTCACATCGTTAAAGTACATATGTTCTAAGAGAGGATCAATAGTATTTTACCCGTCATCTATCAAGAAGCAATAATCTTGCTACTTCTAGTATTATTAGTAGTAAGGTAGGGTACTTCTCCGAGTTTCTTAAAACAATAGTCTTTACCTACTATCTTGCTTAATGGTGAATCGACTAGTGGCAGAATATTGCTAAAATTGTATTTTAGCAGTGCTACTATGAATAAGTCATCTATGAATAGAATCTCTTTTGGTTGTATACCTCTCTCTATATAGTTTGATGTATACTATTATTGCCACCATGGCAAATAAAGATCTTGAGAAGCAGATTCCTACGAAGGACAATTTGGACCAAACGGAGAAGATACTGCAAAGACAGGATTCAGTGCCGGGTCAAAAAAGAGATGACGAACTAGTTCACAACTTTCCTCAGGCCGCCTCATTGGCCCAGACGCTGAAGGGTCTCAAATTTCCTGCAGACAAGATCGCAATCACTCGGTTTGTCGAGGAACGCGACTCCAAAGAACCGCAAACAAGGGAGGTTTTGAAGCTGGTTGAAAAAATTCCGAGCGGAAGGCAGTACAATACGTCTTTGAAGTTGCAGAAGCTGCAAAGTTGATCGACAGCAGCTTTCCTGAATGTCATAACTCCGCGCCGAGCAAGGTTCATTGATATACATTAACCTTGTTTACGACTTTTCTGGCAATATGGCTTGGGCAGGTGATGCGTCTTTATGAGACGACGCGTGTCCTGTTTGAAGAGCGCACACGTCGATACCTATAGATTGCTAAGTAATAAGCGGCTGCTAGACATTGCAAAACAGTGCATTACGTTGACAACTTTTCTAAATATTGAATTGATTCATCGAGTCCAAACTTTAAAGTTTTTCTGCCGGAATCATATGGGACCGTTTGGGAGCAAAACTTTTTAGCTACTCCTTTTCTCAAAGAATTGAAACCTTCACTTTAGTGCTTCTAAAAGTACGGGGACCCTTGGGCCTACGATTTTAGAATTTATTTTTTTATTCCTATTACCTTACTGCTGGTGGCCGTCACTCTTCCAATGTACAACATGCTGCGGTTTTATCCTTAGCAATAATCGCTCTTCGCCTGGCCTTCGTCTGGGATATTTCTCCTTGTCTAGGTATTTCTTTGGCATCTTATCAATATGTTCCTCTGCATCCTTTCCTTTAATTTGTTCAATGACCTTTCCTCTTACACTTACCATGTGATAGGGGTTTGAAGAATCAATTATAGAAACTGCCACACGAGGATCTCTAGATATGTTTCTGTGTTTGACTCGACCTTCTGCAGTGTTTACCAAAATTGTAAAGTTGTTCTTATCAATATCCACCCATGTAGCAGTAACCTGAGGAGAACCATCTTTCATCAAGGTCGCAAGAAAAGCAAAATTCTTTCCTTCAAATAATTTGGCTATAGAAGGGTCAGTTATTGAATCGAGTCGTTGAATACGTTCGTCCTTTTTTGTACTCATGCTCTTTTATACTATCACCTGAATTGTCCTCTCATGAATCTGTGGTCGTTAAATGATTTATGAATTATAAGGAGTCTTTTTTGGTCCTGCAATGGTTCTATCGGATCTATGATACGGGTAACTTAAAGGGATATGACGCCAAAAAAATCTCTTTGCAAAATTCTAACTATGGCTCGGCAAGTTACCAGAATTAGTTAGGTGATCTTATAAATTCAGCTAATCAAAAACTTTTTAGGTTGCTGTTTCTCTTAGATATCGAAATCCACGTTATAGCGCTTCTAAAAGCACGGGGACCCTTGGGGCCACCTAAAATAAAAAATGTCCAAAAAATGGACGCAATGCTTATCATCCTCTTGTAGTTATCTTGAAATGTAGAACAAATTGGCAAAATCCCTTAACCACTATATCCTGAAAGGACAGTGTATCACAATATTCAGAGGTGCTATCAGAAGCAGCCATACAATTGGTCCATATGAGAGGCGCCTACTTACATTTCTTAGTGGCATAGATAAGACATGTGATGACTTTGTCGAGCTTGCAAAGATAAGCCCTTAACAGAAGCTCCATTACCATGTGAAGCAAAATATATAGATAATCAAAAAAACTTGATCACTATAATGCGAATTTCAATGGAAATGGCAAAATCAATTAATGATCAAATTTCCTATGAGGCATCATCTGCAAATGCATACATTGCAATCGGATCATGGTGTGAAAGAATCGGATATGATGGAAGTGCTGGCTTCTTTTTCGAACAAGCTGCAGAAGAAAATGGGCATATGCTAAAGTTTATCCATTATCTGAATGGTGTTGGAGCAGAGGCGATAATTCCAGCGATTGAAAAACCGCCAAGTAAT
Organism: Thermoproteota archaeon; assembly: GCA_046728425.1. Classification (GTDB taxonomy): domain Archaea; phylum Thermoproteota; class Nitrososphaeria; order Nitrososphaerales; family Nitrososphaeraceae; genus Nitrososphaera. The sequence continues at coordinate 2,531 of JBKPEN010000193.1, read as the reverse complement.
TTCGAATCTCTGGAATCTACTTTCCAATTTGGCCTAAAGAGCGAGCAAATGGTAACCAGGGCTATTTACGATCTAGTTGATATGGCTGAAAAAGAAAAAGATCGCTCTACATACTCATTCTTGCAGTGGTTTGTAACTGAACAAATAGAAGAGGAAACGTTATTCCATACAATTCTCCAAAAGTTTGATTTACTTGGAAAGGACAAGCTGGCGATATATCAAATTGACCAATCTCTGGCCTCAGTGAGATCTCAAGTTATGGGCAAACAGACAGGTCTAAAATAACCTTTACTAAACCGTAAGAATTCTTATCCTCTATATTTTCGCAGACGCCAGAGAAATCTTTGACTGTACCAGGCACTGGACAGACTGTCAAGATGACTAATAATGGTACTGGGCTTGTCTCTCCTATACCAGGCTATGCAGAGACCGTTAGTGCTGTTGGAATGAAGTATGTCCTCTCAACAGAAGATGGTGATAAAACAGTTATCACATTTCATGAAATTATACGTTATGATCCAACTACTTTCAAAGGAGCTGGAATTGTAATAGCGGTCTTTGATAGAAACGCAACTGGTATGCTTGCGCCATTCAATGGCATGATGGTAGTAGGAACATACTTTGAAGATCCAAATGTTCGAGCGGCTACCAGAATAGTCTTTCTGATAGTCATGAAGATATTCAAAGATTTGTAAATTCTGTTTCACGTCCTGAGATAAACACGTTCCAATATCAAAAGGCAATATCTGATGAATTCATTTATTTGACTACCAAGGCAAAGAATAAGGCGTGGGCAGTTGATAATCGTGGAGCTTCAGTGCTTGACGAAACCAGACAACTACGAGACAAATTAATGCAAGTTATTCCGTTAGGTCTGGGCTATAAGAGCAGTATACCATAGATTTGTCCTGTCAAATGCCATGCCCCTACCAACTGCATTAAAAATCGTAACGATATTCCTGTTACCAGGACTATCATTTAGAGGATCAAAAATTCTAAAAAAATACACATTTGCGCTACAGGTACCAGAGACATAAGGATCACAGTAGAGACTTGAAGGCATACTGTAGACTGTGTCGGCAATGCCCGTATGATTTGCAGCGACAAGGTTATAATTAAAATTTGTAGTTAACAATATCAAGGATATTGAGATAAATAATAGATCGATATTTTTCAAAGCGCGCCTTATACGAATATCAACCTAATATTGGATCCGACCATCCTATGCCAAGTTTCTGTGCCAGATGGCAATAATCTCCTATCGTCGGAGCCCGTGGTATTCACATGCCAACTCTTGCATTTGACCTACTGCTCTCAGGCTACACAAGTCATAGACTAGAGCTAAAGTCTTGCTGCTAAGATTACCTCCAAAAGTTTTTAGCTTATTGCTTGTCTATTAATTCTGAACCCTTTCAAAGAGCCGATATCAGCATTCAGCCCCTTGGGCCCACTATTTTAGAAGTGCTTAAAATTCTTATATCCTAGTTCCTTCGCCAACTAAATTTTCCTACTGCTCCTGACCTAGTTGTGATCTGAGCATGAGGCAACTCTGAATCAGACCAATGAGTGTCGCTTGGCGCAAGAGTTAAGGTATCATTTTCAAATTGAAACATTGAGGCAAAACCTGCTCCCTGTACTGTCATGGCTCGACCTGATTGATTTTTCAACTGCTGTGACTTTATCTCTCCAAAGTTTCCAACTCTAGCCGGTATATTATGGCCGCCGCCATCATCTTCTTTGACATCAATACTTGTCTTTACGGTAGGCAACCATTTTGCTACGACTGGTGATAACATCTGCATAGGTCCTCCTCGCTTTCCCTGAAAGATATCTTCCAATTCCTTTTGTTGGCTCGTGTCGGCTGCATCGTCTACATATAGTCGGCATGTACCATTCCCATCAAGTATAGTAGGGCCTGGCCAGTCAAACATCAAAACTACATCTCGACCCGCTAGATTAACACTATTAGAGATGCCGTCTTGGATACGGAATAATACCGGGCCAACACAGTAACCCTTATCCATTATCATTAGTTCTTTTACTCCAAACCAGCAAGGACAAAACATATTGCATGTACAAGTTTCTATCATTTTGCCTGACAGATTCCATGCCATAGCAACTCTTCCTGTAATTGCCATTTCTATAATATTTATGATGTACATTTATAGAAGGATCTACTAGCTGGGTCTATTGCTTCAGCAATAGAGAAAGTCTGTCAATGGTAGAAAGAAAGGGGACACCAGGTCTGATTATTGGATTCAAATGGATTTTTATCCAAATCCTGACGGGCCATCTATGATATCACTCCTAAAATAGGATTACTGTAAAGTAGGGGCGAAATGATGATTACTCATTAGGCCTATAGTGCTATAGGAGGGACGACTATGATTTCCTAAATGGCATATTATTATCTTCAGATCTGGGTTATCCACGGCAACTTCGTCAACATTCAATGGATGAGAGAACCGAAGCTTGCCTTTACTTGAAAATGTATCACCAGTGTGTATCATAACAGGCATATCAAATTCTAC
>JBKPEN010000298.1:0-10440 GCA_046728425.1 Thermoproteota archaeon | reverse complement strand
AGAATCTGCTTTAAGCAGTGATATCACTTCTAATCCCGACGGACCGCATGGATTTTCATTCGAAACTCGCAATGTTTACAATAGTCGAAGCAGTTATTGGTGAATTAGTAAAGGATGGAACTATAATAAAACAATAAAAGGAATCTACACCCGATGACCCAGTAGATAGATATGAAGTAACGCAAAACCTAGACAAAATATGCAAGGACTTTGGGCATAGTGCTTTATCATAAGACTCCTTGATAAAGCAATTCTATGACAAAATCTTTCCTGATGTAAATGTCAAGTATATTGACCATGAATTTACAAGAAAGTTTCTTGTTCTCATAAAGCAACTTTTTCCCACTGTTCACAAAATTATTCAAGAAGGAAAAAACGGAATTTATGGATGTAATTATAATGTATCAGTAGGGCAACCGTATGAAACGAGAATCTAAAAAGACAGCAATTATTACGGGAAGCGGCAGAGGTATAGGCAAAGAAACAGCCATAATATTAGCAAAAAAGTCAGTGAATGTAGTTGTTTGTTCTAGGACCCAAAGTGAAATAAATTCCACTGTGGAAGAAATCAGCAAGCTAACTAGTAATTCCAGTGTTTTAGGTATAAAGTGTGACGTAAGCATACCTTCGGAGGTCAATTCTCTTGTCAAATCCGTAATAGAAAAATTTGGAAGCGAGACTATAGATATTCTTGTAAACAATGCAGGAGTTGCATTTAACAGAAAACTAGTAGATACATCTAATGAAGAATGGGATCAAACAATAAACAGCAATTTGACGGGTGCTTTTCTTTTTGCAAAAGCTGTTCTTCCATATATGATTTCAAAGCGCTCAGGAGTCATATTAAATGTCAATTCTGGCGCCGGCAAAGCGGGTTTTATTAATTTATCAGCTTACTGTGCAAGTAAATTTGGGCTTGTAGGTTTAGGAGAAGGCCTAGCATTGGAAGTTAGCGAATATAGCAATATCAGAGTGCTGACAATATTTCTTGGTGAAGTAGCTACAAAAATGTGGCAAGAATATGATTTTAGTTATTATCAAAGAAATAAGACTAAAATGCTTCATCCTAAAGATGTGGCGATAAAAATTGCTGAAATGATATTTGATGCTAAGACCTACAAAAATGGAGATTCCATTGAAATGTACAATAATAATATATGAGCCGCATAAACTGTTGTAATACTATCACTATGCCAGTTGACCCAGCTCTACCATAATTTACAGATACATCCTATAATGAGCAAACCAAGAACTAACCAAGAGTTCAATATTTGACCACGACTTTATTATTATTGCTCTTCATTTAGTACGGAAGAAGAGAGATAGAAGATGGATGTCATTATACAACAAGGCACCAAATTAGAAATGAGAAACTCTACCTTGGATTCAAATGAATTTTTATCCAAACCCCCACGGGCTCGCTATGATATCACACTCACTAAAAATGGATTTTCTTGCAAAAAAAGAGGGAAATAGTAGGGAGATCCAAGAAGAAGCATCAACTAATTCTCGGTCAATGTTTGTTATGGAGTGCAAGCTTCAATGACTAGCAACAAATGCAGTACTAGCTCATCCACTATCTTCATCAAAGAAAGATCACGTAACTAAGTTACCCTTTATTTTTAAGTGTGAATTGTGTAAATTAAGATGAGAACTATAGACATATGAGACTATTTAGAAGTTGGAAACCAAGAGGCAAAATGTACAGCTTGAAGTGCAACCAATGTAATGAGGGCTTTTTATCCAGCTACCAGCTAGAAGCTCCTATCTGCGGCAAATGTTTGCAGAAGGCCAAATCGCTTGACTCTACCATAGAGCACGAAAAACAGTGCCCAAGTTGTGGTACGCAGGGCGTGATATACGGAAAAGAATACTGTTATTCATGCTATTTTGGCTTTGGAAAGAAACAGAAAATGAATGGATAAGTTCTGAGGAACTTGAGGAGTCCATGTTGTAGCAAAATCCTTTGCTTGTCCATCGAAAATACTTGGAAGCACTATGATTACATTACCTTGCGGTAAGTTGAGACTTTGAAAGTTTTTACCGCAAATTCCTTTGATCCAATATAGGAGATATCTTTTTAGCTCCCAGTTACATTCAAAAAGACCAGCAAAGAATCCGCTTTTTGAAGTGATGATATCACCTCACAGCCCGATGAGCCCACTCATCTTTTGTGGCTGTGTGAATAGCTTATGAGCTAGTTAGGAACTCCTGCTCTTCAAAAAAGCTTGATAGCTCCTGTGATAATTGGCGGCAAAAGATTTCAGAAACACTGAAGCATTATGGCTGTTGAACAAACATTCCGAGTCTGTGACTGTCGAACTTACTACTACGCATCAATAATTTTTGTTTTAGCTTTTCCTTCTGCTTGCATGAGTTGATGGTTCATGAAATGCACTTATTGATACCAGGATTACCATGTGGGTTCCTGCCACTTCTTTGACCTCTGGATGGTCTTGAATTTGCTTTAGTAAGTCATAGTCCAGCTTTTGTTGAGTCAGAAAATGAGTTCCGTAGTCATGAAATTGTGGAGCGGTGCATGTTATAGTCTCATTATGTCATTTCGCTCTTTCCTATTCTCGTCTTAGCGCGACTATTGGCGATAGCTTAGATGCCTTCCAGGCTGGATAGAGACCCGCTGCAACACTCAATCCCAGCGATATTGCCCATACTCTTGCAAGGTCGCTCAAGGGATAGCGTGGGGTAACTTCAGCAGATGGAAGGAAATTCGAACCAAAAAGAGACAAAACACCATAGCCTCCCAGCACGCCTACTATAAGTCCCATACTTGCGCCAATAATTCCAATTATGGCTGCCTCTGTAAGAAAGAGGGCAAGCACATTTCGATCCCTTGCACCAATAGCCTTCATGACTCCTATCTCCCGGATTCTCTCAGTGACAGCTGTATACATGGTTGTAACTATTCCCACAGAGCCAACTAGGAGGGCTACTAACGCAATGCTTGAAATGGCACTGCCAAAGCCAGTAGTAAACTCGCCAATTGATTGAAGTATAGCCTCTGAGGTTGTTATCCCTATGTCTGATCCGTAGAGGTTTCGTATCTCTTTTTCAACCTGTGTGACATGGTCCGTGCTTTCTGCTGCTACAAAGAGCGAATCGTACCTGCCAGATTTTTGGAGCTTGTTGCCTGCATCAAGATTAAATACGACTGCTCTGTCAATCGTCGGGTTTCCCACCGGCTTCATTATGCCAGCTACAGTGAATACTTCTGACTGGGATTGCCGGGATGCAGTAGCAAGATCGATGTAAGTGTAGGTAACGTTTACTTGCTGGCCTATCATCATTGCCGCAGTGGAACCATTGTTGTCGGCTGCTGCTTCTGATGGCTCTCCCCGCAGGTTGTTGGCAATCAAGGACGGAAGATATATTGCGGATTCATCTATTGGGTTCATAGTCGATCCTTCTGTAAATTCTAGAGCTGGGGCAATGATCTTGAGGTTTTCAGGCTGGACCGATAGCACGCTTGCGCTCTGGGATCTGTTCTCTACAGCAATTGTGATTCTTGCCTGGTACGAAGGGATAACGGCGCTGACATGAGCCAGTGACTCTAGCCTGCCCACTACAGTTTGATCGAGAGTTATCGCAGGAACTGGTATTAGGCCCTGACTAAGGAACGAAGGTGGACCGCCGTTATCGGCTCCGTCTCTGCGTCCGGGACCATCTGTAGGAATACTTGTGATAAACAGTATATTTGGAGCGAACCTTTTGAAAACATCTGTTGCAAACTGGCCAAGCCCTGCCACAATACCGTTGAGCGTTACCATTAGGCTACTGCCTACAATCACCATCAAGATTGTTAGAGAAGTCCGGACTCTTCTGTCTCCTAATGCCTTGAAAGAAATTCTGAACGTTTCTGTGACCTTCATATTTTTACCTTGCTTTCTCTTGAGAAGTGATATCCTTGTTAGCATCATAAGCACCAGACGCTGCTTTTGTTTCTGATGTGGCTTTGTGTAATATTTCCTTCTCTATTCTTCCGTCCCTGATATAGATCGACCTGGTAGTCATGCCGGCCAGCTCAAGGTTGTGTGTGACCATCACAACTGTAGTGCCAAACCTGTCAGACAACATCTTGAGCAGATCAAACACCTCCCTTCCAGTCTTAGTGTCAAGGTTTCCGGTGGGCTCATCTGCCAATACTAAAGCCGGGTCGTTTATCAGGGCTCTTGCGATTGCCACCCTCTGCTGCTCTCCTCCACTTAGATCTACAGGTTTTTGCTTTACCTTGTCCTCTATTCCTAGAATTTTGAGCAATTCTAGTGCCCGGTTGCGGCTATCGGAGGAGGAGGAGGAGGTTGGGGGTCTTTCTGAGAAGACTGCTGGAAACTCGACATTTTCTTGAACAGACATTCTGTTGATAAGATTGTATGATTGGAAGATGAATCCAATCAGGCGGCTTCTCACATCAGAAAGCCTTGCATCGTCGAGCAGGAAAATATCCTGTCCATTTATGAACACCTTTCCTGAAGTGGGCCTGTCGAGAGCTCCTATGACGTTTAAGAGAGTGGATTTGCCGCTTCCTGATGGGCCAACTATTGAGACAAACTCTCCTCTCTTTACTTCAAAGCTGACACCATCAAGGGCCACTACCATTTTTTTGGCGGAAGCAGAGCGTGAATCAAACACTTTCTTTACGTTATCCACCTTTAGCGCAACAGCTACAGTAGTAGATTGCAAGCGGGATGGAAGAGGGTAGCGACTTTCTTTTCCAACGAGGTCTTCTTCTCTTCTTCCATTCACAAATCGTAATAATGTAACTAAGGCTATAACAGTAACTGGATCAAATCCCACAGGAGAAGACAACAACATTATGATCATATCAGTTACTAAAGATAATGTAGCATTTTGATTTGAACTATGAGACCTGTTGCAATGATACAGAGACCGAATTATAGCCGCACAAGAGAAAAAAGGAAAAAAGAGTTTGCCACTACCCTACTTCGACCTCTGCTGCAATTCTACTCAACGCTTCCTCTGTTGTTCTCATAATACCGTCTTTTGCAAAACCTCTTCCAAAGATGGGGATGCCAGACATATCGACATTCCAAAATACGTCAATTTTTGTTGCGTTGGCATTGATATTATTAGAGGAGGATGATGACGAAGGGATCAGTGTGAGTGTTCTGATACCTGTCACGGGTCCTTCAGTGATATTTGTTTGTACCACAAATTGTTCTGGATTCACAGTTACAAATTGATGAGTTATTGTCTCTCCTTGGGGGCCTACCACTAGAGTTACTTCTCTTTCTGTTGTATTAGCTGTCATGTTGATAGCAGCCGTGTTGATATTTTTTATGGCTTTGAAAGTGGACCAATATTTTGTCTCGTTGTCTATATTTGAAACAATACTCCAAACCTGATCTATAGGTGCAGATATCTCTCTACTGGCCCTAATTTCTTCTAATGAAGAAGAAGAAGAAGAAGCTGTTGCTTGAGGGATTTGCAATACTGAAGCCATAACAACAAAAGAAGCTGTTGCTAGAGCCACCATTGTTATAACGGCAGGTAATGTTTTCATACCTGCAATTTTTTTCACACTTGTTATTCTTTTCATTGCAGAGTAAGAGAGTCTGAAATTCTTTTAACCCTTGTCTACCTATGAGACGTAACTTAGTTACCTAAAGTCTTCAGTTTTTCAATCAATTTAAAATGGAACAATGATGTTTCTTGGCTGAAAGAAAAGGATGAACTAGTCCAGAGACTTTTCTGAAATTATATAGACGAAGAAGCTAAAGCGGTTGAGTGTCACTTCAAGCTATATTATCATATCAGGGATTGATTGCGACAGAAACCTTTTTGACTTGTCGTTCCACAAATTGGTGCACCCTAACTGGCGCCGCCCTTCATCGATCTACTTGACTTTGACTTTGTCCTTTATAATGACGAATTGACCGGAGATAATAGATGAATTGGGTAGCATCACTTCCTTGCTGTCATCGTCAGTTATCAGCGAGCTGAATCTAGGAGTAATTTTACTGACTGTACCCACATACCTATTGATGCTTGAACTGGCAAGCTCGATGTGATCGCCTTCACTGAATGGCAGCTGATCTTTAATCGCCACTCCTTCCTTTATCAACCTCACAGTTCCCTGCACTACGGCGTTGTTTGGAACAAAATACTCTGTCCCTGCATCTGTAATCACTTTGGTATACAGAAGATTTACTTCTTCGATTACGCCACGAATGTTGTCATTTACAATGAAAACTGCGTCGCCAATCTTAGATGGAAAGGTGGTCAGCATCAGCCCCCCAGACAATATGTTGCCAACTATTGTAGACAGGGCTATGCCTACTACTATTGCAACCACTCCGCCTCCAACAAGTATAGTCTGTGGATCGAAATTCCACAGGTACATCAGCACTATAATGGCGATGAGCGAGATAAGTATGACAACAAAGGAGGAGATGACTGCCATCAGATGCTGGCTAATCATGGGTACGCTCCTGTGAATAAGACGCCTGATTGTGGTGATAAGCACAAATGAAATTGCAATCGTGGCAACACTTCCGCTTATATGGACGTGCAGATCCGTTATTCCCAACTGTTGAGCAAGCACTGATTGAAATAGGTAAAGGACCGCCCATGTCAGTATTACCACTACGGTGGTCCTAATGGCCAAGCTGACCAACGCCTGCCTTAACGTCTCAGCCTTCAGACCTGCCTCAGATAATCTGGAGTTTGTAGAGCGCATACGCAAATAGACATGGTGGGTCTTAATAAAAACACTGAAACTCGGAGCTGAGCTTTCAATCTTGTCGTAAAGTGATGAGGCTAATGGCAACTTGATGTAAATATGCTTTTCTAATACGAGGATATCTCATAGTAATAATATTTGCCATGCCATAGAAGGGCGGAAGCTGCTGCAACACGTACTAATCAGCTTATTCTTGTTCTGAGCAATTTCGAAAGCACTTTAGTATTTCTACTAAAGGTTATGAGCATATTCATAATTGCCTATCTTTTTGGTTTAGGCTATAGCGTTAGGTGTTCAGACTCAGTCTAGGTTCTAAAAACTAGGTCAAGTGATGCGCCAGAAATCTAAGTAGAGATGCTTTCATAGTCTTCTGTCGTAATCTTCATCCATGTCGTCCATGCATTAGACCATTGTAGCAGCAACTCAGTTTTTTGGCTGACTTCCTTTGGCGTGAGGGTGGGGTCCGGCACAATATGTGCCACAGGATGTGTTCTTGCATACGTTCGGGTTCCTCAGCAGCAACTACCCTTTATAGCATATTCTTCCATGTAATGGAGAATAGTGCGACTACCCATGACAGAGCTTGAAAGCCGTCAAGGCTATCGATTATCTCTTGTACTTCTATTCCTTGGATCAAGGAACTTCCAGCGCTTCCATCTATTTACTCCTCCTTTCCCTTCCACTCCCATGCGGTAATGAGGGTATCTCCATTTGGTTGTATTTCATCTTGAATGACTGCTACTACGTTGTTAAGGAATGCTAGCTTACCAGTTGAGTTTGTATTAAAGTATGCTACGCCAATTCCTTTTTGATTTTGGCCAATTTCAGTAAAGAAGACTGTTGCATTTTCACTCCCACCATCTTCTGTACCTATATTAATTTGCCCATATGCAATGTTGCCTGTAGGCGTCAATCTAGCGATAGCGTTGCCAGTATCTTTAGTCATTACAGTTTCTGTGGAATTAGGCAGGGTTATTGTTCCATTTCCAGCAAGTGATATCTGCATATGCGTCTGATTGATTGGTATTGCTCCCACTGTTCTGCCATGTTCTACCAGAAATGGTTTCTCTGCTAAATTGATAGTGTTATTGTTATTATTATTATTATTATTATTATTATTACTAGTTGGCGTGATACTCCCATTCGTTTCTGTGGTACCAGTAGAGATACTTGCATCTGCACTGATCACTTGTGTTGTTGTTGTTGTGGACAGTAATGCTGCTAAGCCAAAGACTACTGCTGCAAATGTTGTAGCCAACAACAGCAATGAGACTGCCAGTGGACTACCTTTAATTTTGTATTCCATGCATCACAGGGAGCGAAGTAAAGTACATTAGTCTTCTTCTTCTGAGTCCGTTAAATATCACAGAGATGTTGAAGATAAACCAAGAATTAGAGCGTCTAGCAGAACATCTCTTCATTCTTGCTAGCATTGACAGGCTTGCTGAAAGTGCTTTCTAAAATAGTGAGCAAAAAAACACGGGTTGAGTCAGCTTACTGCCAAGCTGTTAGCTACACTGCAGGAAACTTCGAAGCACTTTACCCATCTACACGATGCAAGGCTGATAAAGATTCTGAGAAATTCATCAGTCTGACTATTTTTGGTAAGCTAATCGTGAATCTTCTGCCGTCAATCAGATTTGTTACTGAATACAGAGAGTACTTCTTATCATAGGATATATATCCTCTCTTCCACTAGAATTTGTAGAGCGTTTGGGAGAACTGCAAGAAAATAAATTATCATTCTTAGCAGTAAAAATAGCAACTACCAACCCCACCAGCCATTTTAATGATGAAATACAAAAGATATGCTGGTTTTTCAGAATTGTGTTTGCTTGTGTCTTTTTTTGACATTTTCGCTCTGGAACATCTCCGGCCTCTCGTATATCACATCATCAATTATCTCCTGGATTAATTTTATTCCGTTGATGAGAATAGTTAGAAATCAGTTGAAATATACAAAATCCTTCATACAATACAATAATGGGAGCGGTTCTGATATTATATTCAGCAGGTTTATCTTTTTGATATTGGAATACAATCAACAGATTTGTTCTTACATTGCGGGCATATTGTGATATTGCTATTATAATCTGCTTTGAAGCAAGTAGCACACCAATAGCATGATTGGCAGATCACAAAATTTGCTATACTAATTTTCATTTTGTAGCTTAAAAGGCTGTTAGAAGCTGAGTGTGGCAGATGTTGATTTATTGTCAATTGCATCTCTCGCCTCTTCCTCCTCCTCCTCAATTTATGGCATCAAATCGAGTGCAGTCTTAAGCTCAGTGATCTCCTTTTCAATTACTGCCAGTTCAGGATCATTTATAGCATATTTTAAGAGTCTTTCACATGCATCAATTTCGGCCTGGATAATGTACTTCTTGTCCACACAGAGGCTATGGAATTCTCCAGCAAATGCATAGGTTACCCTCTGTCTATTCTTTTCTTTGCAACCACATGTCTTTGCGATGATAGGATTTTCTTCTAGGTAAATAAGGTTCATTGCCAACAGTGAGTTGAGGCGACTGTATATATGGACTATGTCTGCATTGCATTACTTTGTCATAACATATTGAGCAACAAGTATCTCAAAGGAAAATGAACGTGATCTTCACTATTCATACATTGAAGTAGCAGCACATACATCCACTTCCATGTTATGGACATGCAAAAATCTTGTGTTTTAATATGTTAAGGCAAAGGTGCGGTTCTGAAAGACACATTAGAAATACTGATGGAACTTCACAATAATTCAGTAATAAATGATACTTTTAATTAATTGTCGCTTATTGTTATTGTTATTATTATCATCATCACCTTAGTATGACTTCAGCTACCGTCGTATTTGGTGTTATATCGATTTTAGCCTTTGCGTTTGCTAGGTTCGCAAAGATGAGTTCAAGCAATTCTTTTGCAAACAGTGACCAGTTCTCACCAAGCTCATGCTGTATTACAAAAACATGGGTTCGTGGACCTTCTACTTTGTGGTCGGCTTTGATTCCTGAGACTTCCATATATTCCTTGAGAACTGATAGTACAACCTCAAGGTTGTAATGCTTCTTCGTAAACAATACAGAATCCTTTATGAGTGAGAACGCCAACTCAGCTGCCTGTTTGATAAGCTCATCTCGATAAAGGTCAACATCTTCAACCCCTCTGCTTTCTGCTATAGATATAGCCTTGTCTGTTAGGTTAGATAATATCGCTTTAGGAACAGGCATCATGCCTATCATATTTTGATACTTGCCCCATTCTACATATTTTTTGAGGATTTGATTGATAAGTATACTGACAGATATCTGGTTACTATCCGCCTCTGTCTGAAGCTCGTCTATTACTATTGAATTCAGCCTGATTGTTAGGCTGCGAGTTTTTCTAGACTCAGATGTGCTCCCCTGTAGGATGTTTGAATACTCTTCAAACATAGAAAGGTTACTATAAAGTTTCTTAAAAGCATTTTAGTCAATCTATGCTCTTTAACATTTCACTCAATAACGCTATAGACAGACAAATTCCCCTCTTGAGGCAACAGATTATGGCACAGGCAGAAGAGATAGCCTACAGATGGCGCTGGTTCAGCTATTATAATGATCGTAACGAGTCTCAATTCTGAAGGTCTTTTTCTGTCGAATCCCGTTTGACCCTCATTTTGTATCAACATAACACAGCCGAGACTTGTATAACATCTATCAATTCGGTTAGAACATGTGGGATTAGTA
>JBKPEN010000145.1:0-4182 GCA_046728425.1 Thermoproteota archaeon | reverse complement strand
GGTGAGGAAGCAACATATCAAACAGAAGAGAACAGGAACTATATAATAACAAGGGGGATTACAATTCAAAAATATCGGATCCTTAGCCCTGTAACTAGGGAGCGATATTCTACAAGGCTGCGATATTTTTTGACTAAAATCGGTCTGACAGGTAATAATGATAATAAGTCATTGGAGGAGCTTTGCAAGAATATTTCCGCTCCAATCTATTATGGATACAGATAGTATCTCCTCCTCGTTGGATGATAAAATCTCATCCGCTATTCTTTCTGCAGTGCTAGAAGTAGCTGCTACTCCCACGTATTGTTCCCCTTCCTTGGATGAGTAATTTCTCTCCTTGCTTTGCACAAAATGGAATAAAAAGGGTAATGTACGTGTGCGCAGCGTGATGAATCGCTAGTTACAGATGTTAGGCGATGTCGCAATGTAGTAATAATTATTAAGACTGAGCGAATATCTCATCTCTCTATCTGTAGGGAAAACCACGAACGAAGGAAAAAGAATGGCAAAAACAACTAATATTTCTCATAGACAACTATAATTTTTAATAAATTGCTATTGGTAAGGCTTAAGAAGATAGATTTTAAGCTATTTTCATGGCAAAAGGAGAAAATTTTTCCATAAAAGGAAAAGAAATAAAAAATATGGTGAGAACAATTCCTTTGGCAGCAACAATAATAACAATCCTGCTCGCTGGAACAACAACAGGCATCATAACGGTATGGGCCGCCGACTTGATTGGTACGCCTGGACCAGACAATATAGACGGTACGCCTGATGATGACTTCATCCGCGGCCTTGCTGGAGATGACACATTGAATGGTAATGATGGAGAAGACTTTGTATCAGGTGGAAGTGGAGACGATCATTTAGACGGCGGAGATGGAACAGATGAGATCAGTGGAAGTGCAGGGGTAGATTTTATTGAACTAGGACCTGGTGGCGATGTTGTCTACGGCGGCTCAGGTAACGATAGAACAGATGACACTAGTGGTAATGAAGACAGTAGCGATAACACAATCTTTGGAGGTGATGGCAATGACTTCATAAGAGGAGGCTTTTTTGGAGGAGACACGATATATGGTGGAATGGGAGATGACGAGGTTCGTGGTCAAGAAGGTTCTGCAGTAGCAGTCTTTGGTGAAGAAGGAAATGATCACTTATTTGCAGGAGAGGATGCAGGTAGCATACTTGTTGGAGGTCCAGGAGATGATGAAATCAGGGCTCCAGTAGAAGGAATTATTGCGTACGGAGGCTCTGGAAATGATGTGATACAAGGTGGCGAGACAGATAACCTACTGTTTGGTGGAAGAGGTAGTGACCAATTAACTGGAGACCTTGAGGAAGATAGGATATACGGCGCAGAAGGTAATGACGTTTTAAGTGGTGGTGAAGAAGACGACTATCTATCAAGTGGCAGTGGTGACGATACACTTACTGGCGGTGAAGGGGGTGACAGGTTTCTCTGTGGTGCTGGCCAAGACACAATCACTGACTTTGATGCAGCACAAGGAGATACTAGATCTCCGGACTGTGAAAATTCTTAACCTTAATGACAAAGTATAGTAGTGGTCCCACTTTCCCCTTCTCCCCCTTTTTTTCCTTCTTTCTTTTTTTCTATCCTTTACCGTTATGCAGCTAGAAAATATTTTTCAACTTCAATCTTGAGATTAGAATTTAGACTATGAAATGTCCAATAACAGTTCAAAAGGATTCAAACCGCCATTGCGATCGATAGATGAACACCTTTAAACATATGCCAGTAGAACCCGATTATATGCAGGGACCTAATCCCGACGAACCCGCCTACCAATTGCATTGAGTCCATTTTCTGAAGGTTTTTCTCTTGGAACCCTCTGGGCCCATGTTTTTAGCAATATGATTCCCAACAATGCAATAGGAGAACATCAGGAAGGATTTATTCTATAGCCCACCGGCGATCTAGAAAGAAGGAGAGGATCATGATAGAGCCTATAATGAGGATTGCTGCTGCATCAGACTAAGCGAATGTCATTGATGCCTTGGTACATGTCTTTAGCTCAGACCCAGCAGTGCGTTTGAGTGTTGAAGTTGGCATTGAGATCTAGGTGGTCAAATGTTGTGATATCCCCCTTATACTGACATTGACTGAAGGTGATGCTACTACTTGTTTTTGGGATATTAGCTGAAATATCATTCGGTACCTAGGGCAGGAATCAAAAAAAGATGAGATCATAAAGTAGTTGCGAGCTTTATCATCGCATTTTCCAAAATAGAAGGCAAGTTTGTTATTTCTCTTTGGTTGTTACTTATTGCATCATAGCCGTACTGTTGCAAGATTGTTATTATGCTAATCGGCGTTGGCAGGAGCATGAGGTATAGCTCCTAACTGCTGCATAAGTCCCATTATATCTGCGTGTGCCCTATTTTCTTCCAACTTGCCATCAACAATAGTTCCAATCGCTGTGCCACCAAATGAGATCTTCTTGCCAGTTGGTGGGATTCCTTGAAACACTCCAGTATGAGTGCCAGTAACAGCCAACCGAAATGCTACTTTGTTACCTTCTGCCAAGATATCTTCAATAGCAAAATGAAGGTCTGGAAATGCGTTGAAAAGGGCAGTCAGAAATTGTTTGTGTCCGTTCCAATCCATTGGTGGTATGCCTGAAAAGTAAAAACTATGCTTAGAGGATACTAGTTCTTCAATTTTTTGCAAATCTTTTTGGTTGTGACGCTCAAAGTACTGACCAATCATTGCCTTGTTTTGTTCTTCCTCAGTATTTTTTGGTCTTTCGACATAGTTTTTTTCCATGACTATACTTGTGTGAATCCTATTCTTAACTAGGAGCGGACATTAGAACCGCAGTTTGGACATCTCCTTCTTTATCTTTATATCCAAGATCTACGATTATCCTTCGGATCTATCTATGCAAGTGGACAGGATAGATATGAAAATCATGAAAGAGTTTCTTACAGACTTCATAATGCCTCCAAGAAATGCGCACGTTAGAAGATCCTTCCGCTCACTCGCAAAGAGCATAAAAATAGATCAGCATGCGATTAGAAACAGAATAAGAAGGCTTCAAGAGCAAGGAGTCATAAGGCGCTGGTACATTGCAGTAAATCCTGCCATCTTTGGATTGAAGACTGCAACTCTACAGTTCTTTCTGCCTGATAACTCCGACAAGGATGAGATAATGCAAAAGATCTGTTCTTCATCATTTCCCAATCTGGGCTTTTTGTGCAATCATCTGGAGCCGAAACTGATTGTAATATTATATTACAAGAATGCCAAAGACCTTGATCATGATATTGATAAGTTAATGAAAATAACAAAAGCTACCTATGTGAACAAAATGCCAAAACTCTTTACAGAGTATGGAGCAAAATTGACAGAGTCTGATTGGAAGATAATAGGTAGTCTACAAGAGGATCCTTGGAAGCCTTATCGGGCCATTTCAAAAGAATTGAAGACCTCATCAAAAACAGTGAAAAGAAGAGTTGAAGCATTAGCAAAAGGTGGTGCAGTATATCTTTTGGCGGATGTGAATATGAGAGCCGTTGAAGGCATAATACTTGCAGATTTGTTCATTTTTTACGAAAATAGAAGCAACATCAATTCCGCAGTGAAGGATAAGACAAGATTGCAGATATCAGAATATCTCGGGGATCAGCTTGTATTTTTCGACCCTAATTTTGCTCCCGATATGGATCATTTTGGATTAATTCTCTCCAGCATTTCAAAAAGCCAAGAAATACAAAAATGGGCAGGTGGAAGAGAGGGCGTTAAGCAATCAGATATAAGTATATTGCTAGATGTCATTCCAAGACTTAAGTTATACAAAGAACTTGTAGAAGATATGATAAGGCCGCAGCAAGAATCAACGGGATATATCGAGGAGTATAGTTCGAGCTCTGGATTCAAATGAATTTTTATCCAAATCCCGACGGGCCTGCTACCTTATCAGCTCTTTTCTTTTCTTTCTCCCACTTCATTCCAACCACTCAGGTCTACCTCAGTAAATATCGCTTCATTTCCCTTTGCAGAAGCAATCCATTTCTTTAATTTCTGTTTCCAATCTATTTCCTTTTCATCCACTCCCATCTCATCAAACGCATCAACAAATCTCGTGTAAAACTCACCCACTTTTGTCATTGCTCTAAAATTCTCATCTTCTTTTAAGCCAATAGCAAATTCATTTC
>JBKPEN010000011.1:0-5577 GCA_046728425.1 Thermoproteota archaeon | reverse complement strand
TGTCAAGGGATGCAGGCTGCATATTTTCTCGCAGCAATTTGGCCGCAGCAAGTTTGTTCTTCGTAGGCTCCATCAGCTGATGTTGCCCGTGCACGATGAGGTGAATCTTCCTACTGCTATCAATTTCAAACATACTTTAGTCTTACAAGATGCATACAACTATAAGCACGTTAAATAGTTTTTCTCACATGATAGTCATTGACTCTTATATGGCCATGATCTTGCCCGATGACATTGCAGAGCGCATTTTGGGATTTATTGCCGGTGAAGTAAACTTTCCCTTTGTTGGTCCGAATGAATTAATGTGCATAATGTATCTATTCGGCAGAAACAGCAAGATAGGAGAAGGTGAGATTGGGGAAGTCAGCAGCCTTGCGCAGCATGCTGCCTCGCAGCTGGGACAGGAGATTGATGTTTACATGAACAGCCCCGCAAGCAAGCTTGAAACAGAATATATCAGGAGTAAATATATCAATAGAGAGCTGCAATTATCTGTTGAAAGAAAACCGCAGGATGTCAAGAAGCGAATAGCAGGAGATCCAGCGATAATATCTGACTGCTTTGCGCATCATGTTGCATACTACAAGCAGGACTACTTTTTGGAGCTGTACGGTCCACTTAGAGATTCTCAGATTACATCAGATATCCGCTCGGCACTGGCTCTTAGGATGGTCATGGTGTGCTACAATAGAAAAGGAGCGCAAGAGACAAGACTGGGGCATCCCCTTATCCCAGTGTACGTATGGTTCAAGGATCAGACAGGTGCAAAGCCGTGATAATATGGAATTTGCGAAAGCTCCTCCTGGGGCATCTGAACAATTGATATCAAATGCCCGTCAGGATCTTGGATTATTGCATGCTTACCAAATGGCTCCTGTTTGGGCTTTTTGTAGAATTTGACCTTTTTCTTTTTTAGGCTGTTAATAACATCGTCAAAATCGCTTATGCTAAACCCCACGAGCATGCCATTGTTCTTTTTGATCCTCTTCCTTTTCGCAGGGTGGAGTGCAAGCACCGTGCCCCGTGTTGAAAACTCTGTCCAGTCCTTTGACTCTTGTTTTAGCTCCATACCAAGGATATTGTGATAGAATCTGATTGATCTTTTCATGTTGGAAACAAGCAAGATGACTGCTCCTATCCGGCTAAACATGGCAGTAGTATATTCATTCACAAATATAAAGTTGAAAAAAATGAGAATCATATATTATTATTATTATTATATATATATATCTTGATCAGAGATTCAGCAGACTATATTGCAAAATGATAGAACATCTGCTCCCATTATTAGGTTCTCAGAATTTCTTGGAATAGGGTACTTTGGCGACAAAAAGCAGCGCGTCATAGCTCCTATTTTTGATTTGCACTCCAATGCAGAGCGTGGGTGGAAAAAAATAATGGCAAGTCAGCAGCAACAGGGAATTCCTTTATTTCATACAATATTTGTGGAACACGCTGCAAGATACGAGTTCATCGCCCACCCTATAGAAATGAGCTATGAAAGAGTCAATTACGTGCTTTACTGTTCATCTTCTAGCCTGTATAGCCTCAACAAATTCAAGAGCGACTACGGGAACGGAATGGCGTACATCAAATTTGGATGGCATGATCTAACAAAACCCTATAAGTTTGATGTACTTCCCTACTATGCTGTTGATTCGATAGAGTTCAAGAAGGCAGACGACATCAAAACTGGTATGCTAGTCGATCAGATAAGGAAAAGCTAGCAGGCAGTCAGGTAGTGGGTTCACGGCATACATGCAGATGTTTTTCTAGATTGCGAGAAGGTTTCTACGCTATCCATAGGGCTTCTTGTCAAACTCCTTACTGTCAATATCGCAATTATCACGATGACCGCTAAAACAATCGGGGAAATTATCACTGGTTTCCCAATCTCAACTACTAGCCGAGCGGCTTTCACACTTTTAACATTATAGTCATTCCTAATTTTGTACTCCGTCAGCTAAGCTAACATACAATCGTTGATCGGACTATTCATGAGGAAAATTACTCAAGACTTTACATTTATCTTGCATTATGCTCAAAAAAAATAACATTGACAAACAATCCTGTAGCCGTGTTTGACTCAGGCATTGGTTCCCTCTCGATAATACGAGAGCTAAGGCGCGAGATACCATACGAAGACCTGCTCTACCTTGCAGACAAGGTCCACTTTCCATACGGTACCAAGTCACATGCAGAGCTGCGCGAGATCATTGTAAATACAATAAACTACCTCAAGCGCTACAAACCTAAGCTAGTGGTAGTTGCTTCAAATACTCCATCTGTGCAAGTACTTGACGATGTAAGAAGGACGATAACTGATATCTCGATAATAGGGGTCAGGCCACCTCTCAAAGAAGCTGTCAGACTCACAAAGAAAAAGCATATTGGAATTATGGCTACTGAGGGCATGATAAGGAGTAGGGAGTTTGAGAACCAAATTCGCAGGGAAGTACCCCAACATATCTTGGTAACTAGATTCAATGCCTCACCTATAATTGAGCTTATAGAACATGGAGTGCATATTGAGAATGAGCGACGAACATTTAATGTGATCTCACGTGTTCTGGGCGACAGCATGGATGAAAAGATTGACGTCATCACTCTCTCAAGTACTCATCTTCCGTTTGTAAAACGATATCTCAATTCACTCTTGCCTACAGTTAGGTTTATCGACCCAGCGCAGATAGCAGCCAAGGACATAAGAAAGTTCCTTACATTTTATCGAATGGCAAAAAAGAGTGGCAGGAGTAATCTGCGGATCTTAGTTTCTGACGGCAAGCGGGAATTCGAGAGATCGGTGCGTGCGCTGGGAGTGAGAGAGCCGATCGAAGAAGTGTTTCTTACATTTTGATTCAAATTAGTGGCACAGTCTAAATATATGTAAACGAGGAATTATTACAACAAAAGAGGCAGCTAAGAGCAAAATGGGATTTCAAACAGATATTGATAGAGGAGGCAGAGCACTGATGGATACCCTCCTCCAGCTCAGTGGCATATACTCTTTTTATGAGAGACATTTAGGGCTAGAAATTATCAAGTATCCGCTGCCAAACCATATTGCAATTGTGCTTGATGGTAACAGGAGATGGGCCAATATGCATCTGCTTGATACTAGTTGGGGGCACAACCACGGTGCTGACAAGGCAGAAGAACTATTGAACTGGATACATGAAGTGGGCATCAAAATCACCACTCTATATGTGCTATCAACTGAAAATCTTGAGCGTAAGGACGAAGAGCTTGAAAACATATACAGGATTCTTGAAAAGAAGCTGCAAAAGCTCTACAATGACGAGCGGGTGCATAAACGCAGGATGAAGATAAAGGCAATAGGCGACACTAAGCTGCTCCCCCATAACTTGCAGCAAATATTGATAAAGCTTGAAGAATCGACTGCCCATTATGATTCGATGTTTCTCAACATTGCGATAGCATATGGTGGTCAAAAGGAGCTAATTGAGGCTGTTAGAAAGATAGCTCGAATGACCGAGAAGGGCCTAATTGAAGTTGACGAAATTGATGAAAAGACCATTGAATCATGTCTATATACGTCACACCTACCGCAGCCATCACCTGATCTTATCCTGAGGACGTCTGGCGAAAAAAGATTGAGCGGCTTCTTGATATGGCAAAGCGCCTACAGCGAGCTGATGTTTATGGATGTGTTCTGGCCAGAGTTTCGCAAAATTGACCTTATGCGAGCCATTAGGACATATCAGCAGAGAGTGCGCAGATATGGCAGATAATATAATATTAGTATGGCCTCAACGATAGGCCATTGTTTCCAAATCAAAAGATATAGTAAATTATTCTTCTGCTACTTCTTCAACTTGCCAGTTGTCATTAACATAGAGCCCAATGATTTTTGCAGGGAGTTTCCATAAAGATATCTCCTGCAGAGCCTTTCTGATATGGAAATAGTGATGGTTCTTGTCTCCAGGGTTGCCTGCACAGTCATAATGTCCAACTACTGCTATGATCCGGGAGTTATGTTTCTCAACAGATATAGCTGCTGAATGTTTTGCAAGTGATGCTTCCGCGTGACGCGATTCATTTGAGAAAATTCCATTGGCACCTGGGAAAGTTATCATATCCACTATGTCAACTGCATAATTTTGCTTGATATAATCAATAACAGGCTGCAGGGTCCTTCCATCAATGCAATTTATAGCGGTTCCAAATTTGTATTGCTTTTTCATTGATGAGTAATCATTAGAAAGCCTTCTTTAGGATATGACATATTGTTTGATAATAATGCTAAATAAGAGATTTAGGAATAGCCCTATAGAGACCCGAAATTATATGACATTGAATCAATACCAGACGAGATAGTAAAGTGACAATGCCTGAACAACGCTTAAACTAGAAGATTACAGCTCAGGAAATAATATTGTCGACATGATGACAAGTCGAGCGCAACAATCTTAGAGACAACTACATGCTACGTGCCAGTGATACTTTGAAGTTTATACATAGCATTGTTTTATCTGCTAGCAGAAAAATTGTCTCAAAAAGGGTCTGATAGTTCACAAATTAAATAAAAGAGTCCTCGGACTACCTATTGTTATTATTACTTTAGCGGATAGGCTCGTGCTAATCAGGAGCTGTAGTGATCAAAGGTTTTGAAGAGAGTATAATAGTTGAATTTGTTTGGTCGGTTGTCAAAAAATACAAAAGGAGGGATTGTAAAGATTAGGTCATTAACTGTGATCGGTCGGCATCATAAAACGCACACAGCGGTGTGAATCTTATACCCGACCGAGATCACAGCAAAATTAAGTTATAAATCTCTGATACAGAAAAACTAAATATTTCTTTTTGTAAGGGTCAAAAAGAAAAGAAGCGAGTTACAGAGAGATTTTGGGTTAGTGGCAAACCTTCCTCATGGTTTCTATTCAACTTCCATCCTGATACACCTTTTCCCTATTATGGAACGACAGTAGTAGATGACACTCTTTTTTAATTATTATCCCACAAAATGCTCATTGGGAGAGAAAATCACTTCTTACTTCTAGAGAAAAATAGCAGTTTATAAAAAATAACAATGACAGCAACATTCCTAACAGAATATTTGTTTTAACAGCATATGGCTATTATCCGTTTAAACTAAATAAGAATTGTAAAATGATAACATAAGATATTTTTTCAATTCTTATTAATAAGCATGGTTGAATCTCTATGGAAGAGCAAGTAACTATGAGGCGATCTCTAGAAGAATCAGATAATTTGGAAGCAAATGACCATAATGTACCCATTTCTGATTTAGCTTCTGAAGAAATTTGCTTTCTTGCTCCCACACAAAATTATTGTGTAAGCTTTGTTGACATGGTAAATTCTACCAGGATTATAGCTGAGATTTCTGCTCGTCAGAAAATTGGACAATACTACTCAATATTCATTAATACAATGGCAATCTTGGTAAAGAACTATGGTGCAAAGATAGTCAAGAATGCTGGAGATGCTTTGATATTTTACTTTCCTCAAACATCTTCGGAAGGCTCTAGCAATGAAGAAGCTTTCAATGATGCATTTGAATGCTTTACTACCATGATATTAGCACGTGATATTATC
>JBKPEN010000249.1:0-3241 GCA_046728425.1 Thermoproteota archaeon | reverse complement strand
GTAGCTGGAAGTCCTGCCGAAAAGGCTGGACTCAATAGAGGTAAAGAAGATACGGTCATTGATGGCATACCCATGAAGATGGGCGGCGATGTATTAATTGCAGTCGATAACAATACCGTGAGAAAGATCGACGATATCTTGGCCTACATGGAAATGGAAAAGTCAGTAGGTGATGATCTGAAACTAACGATCCTGCGTGAAGGGCAGACTATAGAAGTTATTGCAACTTTAGCAGCTAGACCTAGCCAACAGGAGCCTCCTTAGCTGTAATACTGTTTATTAGTGATGTACACTTTCCATTACTGCTGCATTTGCTCATTAATCATGCTGTTTCAGAGATGCTCCACCATGCCTTGGACTCAGGAGTAACGAAAAGTGAAGCAGATCAATTGATGGCAGAATGTCCGACTGATGTGCTGTTGATGGCCGCAGGCAGGATAAGGGACAGGTCAAAGCCTAACGTAATCACGTATTCAAGAAAAGTATTCATTAATCTTGTAAATCTCTGCCGTGACACGTGCACTTACTGCACCTACAAAAAGGAACCTGGTAATCCAATGCTTTCGATACTGAACCCTAGTCAGGTTCTTGCGATAGCAGAGGCTGGCAAAAAGCTTTGCTGCACAGAAGCATTGTTTGTAACAGGCGAGCGACCGGAGCAAAAATATGAACAGACAAGAACTTGGCTTCATTCTCTTGGCTATTCATCAACTGTTGAATACATCCGCAACATGAGTGAAGTTGTTCTTGAAAAAACGGGATTGCTTCCACACACAAATGCTGGCAGCATGACCAAAAAGGAAATGTCAATGTTGCAAGATACCAATGTAAGCCTTGGACTGATGCTCGAAACGTCAAGCGAGCGGCTGATGGAAAAGGGGATGCCACACGAAAATGCCCCAAGTAAGAACCCCAAGGTAAGGATAAAGGCGCTTAAGAGTGCAGGTGAACTCCGGATCCCTACCACTACTGGTCTGCTGGTAGGCATAGGTGAAACACAAGAAGAGCTGATCGATTCGCTGTTTGTCATAAGGGAATTGCACAAAAAGTATGGCCACATACAGGAAGTAATAATGCAGAACTTTGCCCCAAAACCGGAGACTGGTATGGCGAAGTTTCCACCAGCATCGCCAGAGTATTTTCTTCGATCAGTTGCTATGGCAAGGATCGCAATGCCGGGCATGAATATTCAAGTACCACCAAACCTCAACCCTGATATCTTTGGCCGCTACATATCTGCTGGCATAAATGATTGGGGTGGAATATCACCAGTCACAATTGATCATGTTAATCCCGAGTTTCCTTGGCCTTCTATTGGGTTAGTGAGAAAAATGAGTGAAAGTAATGGGCGCAAGCTCAAAGCACGTCTCCCGGTCTATCCTGAATTCCTCAAAGGTGGATTTATTACGTCGGAGCGACTGCAAAAGTATGCAAGTTTGGTTGCTGACAGCTCAGGATTGGTAAAGGAGGATCATTATGTCAATGATTGATTCGCTACTTAAAAATGCCGACCCTATAGTGGCATCAGCCCTTGACAAGGCATTGAGCGCTAAGGATATATCAGTGGATGAGGCAGACAAACTTTTTGATTCTACTGGACTTGAACTGAACCTTTCAGTGATGGTGGCAGATGAACTCCGAAAAAGAACTTTGGGTGATTATGCAACGTACGTGGTTAATAGAAACATCAACTTTACAAACGTCTGCATCAAGCAATGTGGCTTTTGCGCGTTTAGTAGAGACTTTCGCGAAGAGGAAGGTTACTTTCTTCCTACGGTGGAGATTGTGAAAAGGGCGCAGGAAGCTGCGAGCTTTGGCGCAACGGAGGTGTGTATACAGGCTGGTCTACCACCCAAGATGGATGGACATATCTACATCGACATCTGCAAGGCAATTAAGAAGGAACTGCCCGACATACATATCCACGCGTTTTCCCTGAAGAAGTGGCGTATGGAGCAGTAAGATCTGAAACGCCCGTGCCAGAATACCTCAAAATGCTAAAAGAGGCCGGAGTCGGGAGCTTACCTGGTACTGCAGCAGAGATTCTTGACCAGGGCCTCCGAGATATGATTTCGCCGGGCAGGATTTCAGTGAAAGACTGGATTGCAGTCATCAAGCAAGCTCATGCTCTAGGAATACCAACTACTTCAACCATAATGTATGGACACGTTGAAACATCCCGCCATAAGGCAGAGCACATTGACCTTTTACGTAACATCCAAAAGGAGACACATGGCTTTACAGAATTTGTGCCGCTCAGCTTTGTACACACTGAAGCGCCAATGTATAACCGCAAGACCGTCCCAAGACTGAGACCGGGGGCAGATGGCAACGAGGTCCTCAAGATGCATGCAGTGGCAAGAATAATGCTGAACAATCATATTCCCAACATCCAAGTCTCATGGGTTAAGGAGGGGGCGAAGATATCACAGCTGTTGCTTGCAGCTGGCGTAAACGACTTTGGCGGCACTCTGATCAACGAGAGTATATCTACAGCTGCAGGTGCGCCTCATGGACAGCTCATGAGACCAAAAGAGATCCGACAGTTGATAAGAGCCGCTGGCAGGATACCGGTACAACGCTCTACTACATATCGTACACTGAAGGTGTTTGTTGATGAAAACGAGGATCAGGATTCATTGCTTGACAGCATCGACAGCTCGCAGTTTGGGTCGTATCATCAGTTAATCAAGCTAGACAAATTCAGATACAAGGATGCCAAAAGCAATGGTAGTATTTGAGGTAGGCAGGTAAGATTCCTGCCGTATATAAATTCTAAAAACATTGAAATTATTGGTTCTGTGGATTCTTCCATCATGAGTTGTCGATGATTCAGTTGCTAGCCTTGTTCTCAATGCTTAGTTTATTTCTGTGATTGTCTCTCGTCGGTGTCACATATGGTCCGTTTTTTGTAGAATAAAAGATCATCTGGCTTATAAAAGTAAAAATTCTTAAAAGTCTCGGCCTAAATTGGATGCCTGGCAGCTGTCCATCCCGGTATTCTGAGATAACGTACTGGTGGAGCGTATGGAGTATTTATTGCCTATCCACAAATCAATAATATTAGGGACTTTTTTTCTGTCAACCAGTACGCGCTGTACTATCTAATTTGCCAATGTAGCGAATATGATGATAGCAGGGCATCCATCGAATTATCATATGGTTGCACAGGCGATGCGCCAGTAAACTGGACGCCCGAAAATACGAACAGTCCAGCAAGCAATACTGTAAGAGCTGAAAC
>JBKPEN010000173.1:0-13139 GCA_046728425.1 Thermoproteota archaeon | reverse complement strand
CCGCATTTGTAATGGGATCTTTGTACGGCTTATTTGAAGATGAAGGAATATTTTACAAAACAGAAAGAAGTATTTATTAGCTATAGCACCATAACCAAGTAGAATATAGGTATTAGTTTTAACAATTGCACATCATATGGATTATACCGGCTATGCGATTATTGTTATCCAACATGCGTCAAATGCTCCTCCTCTATTGAAGAGACAATATCTGGAAGAAGATGATTGAAAAGTGATAGTTTGGACTACAGGTAACGGATTATCTAAAATCCGAGATATCTCTTATTAACTCCATGTATTCTGAGTATCCTGATGTTTTACCTATGCTCCAAGACATTACTAGTACAAAGTCCAAACAATGTCTAGTACAAAGTCCGAAATATGACTTCTCTCTATCTATCTGTTATTCTTTTTGTCAAGCTTCTATTGATCGGGAGGGTTGTCTTTGCAGACTCATCCGCAATTTTTTTGATTCTTCACGTGTTAGCTCTATGGTCTTAGTTAATACATCAAGCAGGAAAGCCAATTCAACATCAGAGTAGGAAGATAAGAGTTTATATGCATCCTTTTATGGAAGGGAATAAAGATTACTTCAATTTTCCTTTCCCATTTCTTGTTTCTGACAGGCTCGATAATGGTTCTACGCCTGTCTTTTGGATCGTTTGTCCTTCTCACATAGCCAGCTTTTTCTAATCTATCAATAATTCCTATCGGCTCCCTTGCAAAGGCGAGAAAAAATGTAACTATGAAATGCCCTAACGTTTGTTACTTTACTCGCAACAAAAGTCTTGCTATGTTCATTGATATTGTTACTTCCTTCAACAAATCCAGAATGCCCCCATAATAAGCCATTCTGTACAATATCTATTTTGCCCCTCTTGAACTTAAAAAGTTCCGGCCTTTCCAACATCGCGACTGCAAAGACATCAGGCAAATCAAATTTACCGAATTTGGTCAAGGGATAATGCAGCAACGATTTGACTACTGTTGGTACTTTGTCGCTGTTACTACTACTACAACAACAACCTTTTTTCCTCTTCTTTTTGCATTGCGAGCTAGAAAGCCTTGAAACAAAATCATCATCTATTATCAAATATTTGTCAGTTACATCCAAGCCCACAATGTTTAGCTGCACTGTTCCTAGTGAACCATGAGTCATTACTATCTGAGCAGCTTTTGGATCACAGTAAAAATTGAATTCGGCATATTGCGTGATATTTCCATAGACTTTGCTTGCAAGGCCGAATGCGCCTCCCATAATACAAATTCTCGATAAAGAATTCACTATCTCTAGATCTTTAAGTATCGTCTTTGCAATGTTTGTTAGAGGCCCGGTTGCAATCAGCGCGACTTCGCGTCTTCTATAGTTTGCTAGTATTTTAGAGATAAAGTCTGAAACATTTCCTTTTTGCAAAAGAGCCGGATTACATTGAAGCGTCATATTTCCAAGGCCCCTACCTCCATGTACTTCCTCTGCATGAACAATCTTCATAGATAGGGGTGTTGATGCTCCCCTCATCACTGGTATCTTGTACTCTTTGCCCATTACTCTGAGAATTCCAAGCGTGTTTAAGGCTGCAGCTCTTGCCGTTACGTTACCACTGACAGTAGTTATGCCGATAATATCTATTTCTGGCGATTGCAAAGCCATTATCATAGCTATGGCATCATCGATGCCAGTGTCAACATCCATCAGAATTTTTACTGGCAATTTCTCATAACACACGCCCTACTACAAATAACTCGGAACTTCTAAAGGATATATCTTTACAGCGAGCTTCTGCGTAGTCATTTTTTACATACTGCTTTATCTCCTCATACAAGTAGGGCTGGCCCTTGTCTCTTCTCTGGCTGTCTTAAGCGCCGCAGCTATATTGGCTATATTGGCAATGTACAGGGCTGATTGCACCTCTAGGTATGATTCAACGTCAGAAGAAATGCTATCCGTAAGCGCCATTATGATTACAGCTCTAACCACTATTGCATAAAACAGATCAGAAAATCAAATGGACTAATGTCATTCTCTACTACTGGCAAATTTAAAAGTCATGCTTGACAGTTCATAGAGTGCATTGACAAATGACAGTGAACACACATACATACATTTCTGTAGATGTTGAAGCATCGGGCCCTATACCAGGGGAATACAGCATGCTCAGCATCGGCGCATGTGAGGTTGGAAGTATTGAGAACACTTTCTATATTGAGATCCAACCTATAACAGAAAAGTTCATCCCTGAAGCGATGAAAGTTAATGGCCTTTCGCTGGAGAACTTGAAGAGGAACGGAGCATCGCCATATGAAGCGATGACAAAGTTTGCTGACTGGGTCAAACGAATTTCTAATGCAAAGCGACCAGTATTTGTGGCGTTCAATCTGGCATTTGATTGGTCATTTGTAAATTACTATTTTGTCATGTATGGTGGCAACGGATATAACAATCCCTTTGGGCTATCTGGTATTGACGCAGAATCGGTTTGGTTTGGAAAGACGGGCTGCACATGGTCTGAGGCTTCTAAGACGCATATCAAACGCACACTTGGGCTAAGGCTAGATCATACTCATAATGCACTTGACGACGCAAAGGAGCAATCTATTGTTTTCGAGAGAATCATGGGATACTACAAGTAACAAAAGTGCATCACATCTCTATTTCTGACTAATACTAGGATTTTCGGCCATCACTAGATTTTGGCCGAGATGAAAATTTTGCAAAGCAAGTGCTTCCCTATATGAAACTAATTTTTAGGATAAAGTGAATATATATCCTATACAATCATCAAATGTCAAGAGCGATAAATAGGCAATTATTTTCCAATATTACAAGAATTACTGAAGGTATTTTTAATAATCGCAACAACAACCGAGGCAACGCCTTAACACAAGAAGCAACTTGCTTTTTCTTTCTTTCAGATTGCATGTATGGTGGCTGTGCTACATTTACCGGACACCTTCTCCATACTCTAAATAGAAGGGAAGTTTTTTGCATAGCAAAAAGGCTTGAAAGCAGAAGCCGGGACTTTGGCTACGGAATCCAATATCAAAATGTCATGCTTGAACACTTTGATAAGGTCAAAAATATCTTTATCACTGATATGTACCAGCACTTTGAATGGCTAAGAATGCTAAAAAGAAAAGAAAAGAGAGAGATAACTATTGTTATCCATGACCCTGGTGAGATATCCAAGTTCAATGAGCCGTACCTGAAATATTGGAATATTATCACAATAAGAAAGTCAATGCAGCAATTCTTGCGAAATAGATATGGAATGGAATCTAAATTCATTTATCATCCATTCTATCCATATCAAATTCAACAACAAGGTGATGGTGAAGAAGAAGAAGAAGAAAAAAATAAGACGCAGGCAGTATCTATATCAAGGATAGACTTTTACAAGAATATAGAAATCATCCTCGATGCCAACAAGGGAGCAGAAAATCCAGTCAAAATATATGGCTGGGCAAATAGTAAATATGTATCACAACGGTTGGACACTGACTCATTTAACCAATATTATCAAGGAAAATATGTGAAGTCATTTAATGCTACTTCTGAAATTTTGAGAAAGGCAAGGTTCATGGTTGATTTGTCTTTTCTGCCAAATGATGGAGGCGGAACTCAATACACCTTCTTAGATGCAATATATCACAATTGCGCCATAATACTAAACCGAAAATGGATTGAAAATGTCGATCCCAAATATAGGGATTTCAAAGAGGGAGAGAACTGCTATGCTGTTTCAAACGCAGAAGAATTGAGGGAGTTGCTAAATAATGCGAAAGATATTGACACATCAAAGGTTGTGCAAAATGCAAGGAAACTATTGGATAGACATGTCAATAAAGTAGAATGGAATAAAGAAGTCATGTCTTTGTAGTGTGTGTAAGCCTTGAAAAATAAGGGGATCATTTATCTCATCTATAACCACGAGTACAATAGCATAGGTATCTTTTCTTAATTCAAAGATCTTCTTCCCTGTTGATTGTATAATCGTTATATTTGAATTGCCTTCTAATCTGCTCGCTAGACATTACTTTTTTCATCTAGCAGGTACAAAAGAGACCTCTGGTATAAACTGAGCAAAAGATGTGGCAAAGCACTAATTGAGTTGATCTGCTCAGCTCTACCAATAAGTGTTCTCAAGGATACAATCCCAAGTACTCCCCCAGCTTCGTTTATCACAGGAAGCCGAGCAATATTCTTGTCCTTCATTAGCACGATTGTATCATTGGTTAATGCATCTTTATTTATGGTAATTGATGGTGTGCTCATAATATTCCTTAAAACTACTTTGAATGGACCCTTGCTTTGAGCAACCACCGGGTTGAGAAAGTCTCTGGCAGTAACCATCCCAACTGATTGTCTAACTAGTGCTTCACTTCACTACCGTTATGAGTAACTATGACGCTACTGACATCTCTTTCATACATTATCTTTGCAGCTTCAGCAACCAGGTATTCTCATCTAAACTTACAAAGTCTTTGTCAGCAAGATCTATGACCTTCTTGTGTGCCTCCATTTGGCCCATAATGAATAATTGATACACATCAAGGCCATTTAAAATGTTAGTATTCGCAGTTTTCTCCCTCTTTTATGGATCCCTTCATTTATAGCGTAAGAGTGTTTGAAAATGTGTAGGACATGATACAGTTGAAGAATGAACTGAGACCTTAACAATAGCCAGAGTATCCCTGCTCAAAGAAGGCAATGTGATAGTTCTCATATACTGAGTGCACCTAAAAATCAACATATGGATCAAAGAATTAAAAGTCGAAATGAATCATCGGCGTTCACACCAATTAATCGAGGGGAAAATGTAAGGAACCTAGGGTTAATGCCAGGAAGAGAGCAGCAAGAGAAAGTAAGCGTAAGCGAGAAAGAACAAAGGGAAGAAGAAGCAGAAAGAGGATTGCAAGCAACAAGGAAAAAACAAAGGGGAAAATACAAACAGTACGAAGACAGCCAAGTTATCGTCGAAAAGATTCGATCCTATCGAACGCAGAGATACCCCGACTCTGAAATAATAAAACTGCTGGATAATATGCCGCGAAGAACCTATTATAATTACGTAAAGAAATTGCAAGAAGAGGATAGGCAGATTACGGAGCAATGGATAGCAGAAAACGTAGAACATTTTTCAGAAGAGCTCATGATCTATAGAGAAGCATTGTGCCAAAAGCTTAGAGAGGTTCAAGGAATTATTGACAATAAAAGCACGTCCCCAAAAGATAAGATGCAAGCCATAGGGCAATATCTTGAAATATCTGAAAAGTTGGTTAAATTCGAAAAGAGCGGCAGGTTAGATGCTATGAAGTTTGTGAAAGATAATAAGTCTAATCCCTACAACATAATATAGATTCACGGCATTTAATATCATCTGTGTACCGACCAACGAGATAATAGCACTTACTTTTCCTTGAGTTCTTTTCAGGCTATGATGACGATACCCTGTTCTCCTCTCCTCTTGCAACTTCTTCTTTACCTCCCACCGAATACCTTCTATGCTAAGTCTATTGGTTCGATTGCTTTCTTCTTTCCATATCAGATATTTGTTGCTCAATTTGCATTTTCATTTGAGCTTCACTCATTTTGACACCTCTTATTATCCATCTCTTACCCCTGGTTTGGAACAAAACCTCGCCATCTCGATACATTACATGATTGTAATTATACCATCCATACTCACGCTGTTCTAACTTCGGCGTTCCATTATGCCAAGAAACATCGTACCAAACTGCAGGCCTTCGATGAAGAAGTCTTGCAACCAAACCTCTTTTTTCGAGTGAGCGCATCATTCGATACATTCTTTGAGCATAGCTGCCCAATTCCTCAACAGAGCCAATCTGACTCAAAGTACTTGGTCTAAATGATGGGTCCTTTTTCAATGCACGTGCTGTTAGGACCAGATTGCATACCTCTACAATGTTTATTGACCCTCTTTCTCTTATCCTCTGTAAAATCGCTTTTTGATACCTGCTTAATCCTTTGCTCATAAGTGTATATGTCCACATATACACTTATGAGCACAACCCTTACGAGACCTTAAAGAGGCCGTATCAACTTGGCGGGCAATACTCTTGCATCAGTTAATTATCTAGAGAATATAAAAATATCTGGATACCGATATTTTGTCAACTTTCTCAGTGCTTCTTATTATTGATTGAGATTAGGAATTTAATTGTCCGTCTTTTTTAACAAGATCCTGTCTCTTTAAAATTATGCCGAGGCCTGTAAGTTGGGTCTTGCCCCAAGAGTCGTATTAAGCTGTCTTATTTCACCATGTCGGAGTATGGTAAGAGTGATAGTTTTACCGACTTCTGTTGATGCCTCTAAATAGCTCAACAAGTCATCTATTTTTCGCACTGCCATGTTGTCAACCGCCAAGATTATATCGCCTCGGGTAAGTCTATCTCCACCCTGTATTCCTGATATCTCCGCCGGTCCTCCTTCTACTACGTTAACCACCAAAAAACCTCTAGCCTCCTGCAACCCTATGCTATTGGCTATATTTGGCGTGACATTGATACCAGATACGCCAAGCCAAGGATGCTCAAAGCTTCCTTCCTCTATTAACACTGGGACTATCTTTGAAATGGTATTTGATGGAATTGCAAAACCAACTCCTGCAAACTCCCCTGTTAGTGAAAATACTGC
The DNA here is from genome assembly GCA_046728425.1 of Thermoproteota archaeon. Lineage (GTDB taxonomy): Archaea > Thermoproteota > Nitrososphaeria > Nitrososphaerales > Nitrososphaeraceae > Nitrososphaera. Next base: position 6,484 of record JBKPEN010000173.1, on the reverse strand, counting down.
GGTAGTTATTCCTACAACTACACCTTGCATATCTAACAGTGGACCGCCCGAATTACCTGGGTTTATTGCAGTATCGGTTTGGATAATATTAGGGATAGAAAATGAAAATTCTGATGATCCCGGGGCATCTTGATTAGATTGCACAGGGAGAAGTCGGTTTAACCCACTAATGATGCCTAAAGTCATTGTGCCGGTTAGACCAAAAGGATTCCCTATTGCTACGACTTGATCACCTACATATAATTGAGAAGAATTGCCAATTGGCAGGGGCATCATCTTTTGTCTCGCTGCTTGATCCTCTATTTGTAGCACGGCAAGATCAGAATATTGATCAGTGCCAATGATTTTAGCTCTGTAAGCAGCGCCGTCGCTGAATGTGACATCAATATTTTCCGGATCGCGAGCACCAGCAATGACGTGATAGTTGGTTACTATACTGCCTTCTCTGTTATATACAAAACCAGAACCCAAGGTCACTGACCTAAAAGGCGAACTTTCGTTAAATAGAGGCGCATCATTTACACTGGAAATCTGCACTACAGATTGCTGCGTTCTTTCAAAGAGCTGCCTGAGAGAAATGTCTATGTTATTTTGACTAATGATTTGTGCACTTGCTTCAAATATTCGTGGCGGAACAAAGGCGGAGGAAGAATAAGAAGAAGAAATATTACTACTATCCAAGAGAAAATTAGAATTAAACCTTAAATCTGCGATGTAGAAGGGTAAAGCAATCGAAGCTATTACTTCGACCACTAATAATATGCCCACGTTCATCATCCTTCGGTTAATCACAAAGTGTTTCATCATGCTGAGGTAGATTCTAAGATTATTATTAATTGCAAACCATTTTCTTCAATCTTATTTCAATAAGCAGTCTCTTCTTATGAGAAGGCAAACCTCTTTATCCGCTAGAAGAATTATTATTATGCGGCTAAATCATCGTTGCCTATCACAAAAATTTTTGTGGAGTTCACTTATAATAAAGACATACTTTGTTTATAATCCTATTAGGCGCCTGAGAACATTTACTTCTAGCCACCACGTTCTAGACATAGAAGGTTTAAACTTACGTCTCTTTTTTAGCCCTATTCTTCCTCTCGCTGTTTTTGAATTTCTTCACTCTGTCTTAGTTGAGCACCTACAGCCGCGCCATGAACGTCTACGTTATGGTTTACCAAACCCTCATGCGAGGCAAATGATGCACCACAGTCGGTGCACCTATAACTGTCTTCTGTTGGCTTAGACATTATACATCATAGATGCAAAATTGTATTTATCAGCTTGTATGAATAATTGATGTCTTTGTATGTGCTTTGCACCATCATCCTGGGAGGTCAATTATTATGCGGAGAAATCTTTTATTTTCTTCAAAAGAAGATCTTCCCATAGACCATGGGTAGCATTTCGAACCTTCTGCTGTAGAAATGCCTGATTTATGACTAGCAATAGTTATGGATACCATTGTTGATATGGCTTGTTCGATCTAGGAATTCAAGACCTAAACAAGCTCTTGTCTACCCTAATGTGACCTCTTGCCGTCATTAAGCCTTGCGCCCCCTGTTCTTGTTATAATCTGCAATAGAGTCAATCAATCCTTGTAACATTGATTATATTTTATCATATGACCTTCTTTTGTCTTAAGAAGTAACGTGTAGCTTCATCTATCCTTCTGTTAAGTTGTTCCTGACTTAGCCTAGACACCGACTCCGAACCCATTGCAACTGCAATCCGCGCTAAATAGGGAAGCATTCTTATCCAAGTTGGGCCAAAGCGTCGATTCTTGTCCATGGCGAACTTGTATAGATCATTTGATGTATTACAGTAGATGATATTTGGAGGAACAAAGTATACTGGTTCCTTTTCGTTGCCAAGATCGGCAAACTCCCACCTTATGGTAATGTTGTTTTGTATGTTTTTTTGCTGTTGTTGTTCTTGTCCTTGATTTTTATCAGATATATGTGTCGAGGTATCTGCTGATGCTTTTTCGATAGCACTTAGGGCACCGCTTATTGATTTTCCCTCTATACTATCACCAGTACTGGCAGATAACTGCGACCCGGTAAGATTGCTTCTGCCTCTATCCCTACCAGCGTCCCTATCAAACAACTGCTGCTGAACCTTTATTCTCATGTCCTTGAGATAGTTTTTGAGCAACACATTTAGCTCTCTGCTGAGCATAAGCTTGTATTCGTCAACAGAAATGTCTCTTAAGGGAAATCTCGATGTGTATCTTCTGAGTAGATAGATGAACTCTCTGTAAATGCCGTTTTGGACAATATTGTTTCTTGAAGTTTCAGGTGTTAGTATGTTGCAATTGACCCAGCCGTCAAATTTCCTTCCTGTGTCCACCTCGAGGCTAGTCACAAATACGTGGTCGATATAGAGGTCAACTATACCCCTGCCGTCATCTGTAGCTTTCAAATTACCAGTAACATTTACATCCCCATCTTTTACCTTTGTCAGTTCAAATAGGAATTCTTCTTTAGGATCGAGACTGAGTCTTGCTTTGATAGATTGGTTGTTGAGAATTATCTTGGCACCTTGCGCAAGCCTGAGACTAAATGCTTTTTTCAAATATGCTGTTAACTCCTCCATGTCGGGTGTGGTGGTGGCAAGTTTGGTTATTGTTATTTTTGTTCCTCTATGCAAGATAAATGCATTAGTATCCTTCTTGTATATTGGACTGGTAAATCCCTCCAAAGTCATATAGAACTTTATTCCCGTATTGCCATTATTTGTTTCAAAGCAAACTATACCACCAAGGTTCAACAATGAGAGCTTGCCAAGCCCCTTCTCTCCAATGACTTCTCCTTTTCTTGACTTCTTTGATGCATGTCCAAATTTCCTAAATTCATCATAATCTTGAATGCCATTTCCCCAGTCTTCTATCACTATTTTGTCGTCTGATATAGATAGTACTACTTTCTGGCTATTCTCGTCAAAGGCGTTTGATATGGCTTCTCTAAACGAATCAAAATGCGAACTATACACTCTCATAGCAAGCTCGGGAATCAGATCTTTGCCTACTTCATGTGAATGTATTGTTGCTGCAGAGGAGATAATTGTTGTTGTAGTAGCAGCCGTTTTACGGTGATTTGTTTTCATATCATTTTTGCTAGGATCAATCACTGGCATGGAAGCGAGTCTATTTCAAGAAGGCTATATTAAGAAAGGAGAACGTTAGGGAGAGGGGGACTGACAATTAATTTGCCCATGTAATTTTCAGTCATGATTGCATATGCAAACTGTCTGTTGCTATTAAACATAGCCATTGCCTAGCTTTACAAATGAGCTGGGTTTAATAGCCTCTCTTTACCCCTAACAATACAGGTTTTATTTTGTCTGCTATTGAACATATGTTAACTGTGAAAGAACGTCAGGATGTAGAGGCCCGCCTTGCCAAATATAACATCCCACTTCAGATTTTACAGATGGTAGCAGAACAATGTGAATGCACCATCGAGACCCGCAGTACCAGAAAAGAACTAACACTAAAACCCAAACTGTCTCTGTTGCTTACAAGATTAAACGACAGGGCAATTATCCTGCTACAGCAGATATTTCTTGACTGTTATGAGTCCCTTTCAAATTTTCGATTCGCAGTATTTCTCTCCTCCAGGTACAACCCAAAGATGCACAAATTTGTGATCGACGGAAAAATCAGCGGCAAATCCAACTCTAAATACACTTTCGATGTGTGCATATATGGTCGCCGTACTGGTGATTTAATAGCAGTTGGGATGCAAAACAAAAACACAAAAAAGCAGCGATCGGATAGCAAGTCCTTGTCAATATTCTTGGCAATAATTGATGATGTTAGCAGCAGGCATTCCAAGCTTCAGGGCGCGTACTATTCGTCTTCATACGGGTACCAACCTTTGTCTCCGGCAAGAAAAAATGTCATTAGGAAGGAGAATGCCGGCGATAAAGTGGAAATTAAATTCTTTGAATACATGGATAAAATGTATATCGAAAATAAATTGCTTTCTGACCCACAAGTAGCCATATCCAATAGGTACTAATACTAGTATCATACATATAGAATGATAATTCTTGGAAAAATGCGCCACATGCCATCAGATGATACACCCTAATTTTGTAGGTCACCATAAGTGCAACTACGCAAATTGCCCTATCTGCAAAGAAGCGATCAAAAATTCAGAATACTGGAACCACATAAGGTCCCACCCTGGACATGAAAATGATGTTCCTTTGAGGAGAAATGTTGATGACTTCCGCAAGAATGCGCATCAACGACCCCTCAAATAACAAATTAGATTCTCATTACAACATGGTCGCCAAAAATACATCTCACAAGCTCTGCAACGCCACAACTACCAGACTATTGAAAATAGATAATAGAGAAATCCTGCTCACAGACACTCTTGTGGATTCATCAGCAGGCTTCAGGCTTCCGACATATATATAAGAATTCGAATACCACATTCTACAGACGTACTATAAGATATATTGCAAGCCCGATGCCTGCAGCTCATACTGGAATAGATGACGACGACTAGATTTATCTTCTCTTAGGCAAAAAATTTGCATCTGATATTGGAGACCTATAAAACATTTCTATATCTGCAATCTATATACCTACGGTCTCTGCCAAACTTTAGAACTGAAAACTACTAAGCGTTAGTTTCCTTTTCCTTTTATACTCGAGGCGAGCATATAGTAAATATGTTAAATGCTTTTGTCTTTTTGAATTGCGACATTGGCACAGAACCCTCCATCCTCAATGAAATAAATAACATTTCTGGTGTTTCTGAGGCTGCGCAATTGTCTGGGGTTTATGACATAGTGGCAAAGGTGAGCGAGGAATCGAGGGAGGATATAGCAAAATCAGTAAGGAAGATCCGTGCGATTGCCAATATCAGATCAAGTCTGACCATGATTGCATCTGAAGAAAAGCATTCAGTGAAGTCGATAGAGGAGATGGAGGCATAATAATAACAATGATACTAAAACCTTACCTAACAAGATCTGCGTTACACACTACAAAAAAGTCGACTGGCTTCTGCATCACTTGTGGAAAAATAGCGACAACTGAAGCATTGTTCAAATTGGAAGGGGCTACAATCATACAGAGATACTGTGACAACTGTTTGTCAAGCGCACATTACTAATTGACAGTACAAAGCAGAAGTTCATAGAAGAAAAAAGAGAGAATGTCAAAGAGATAGAAGAAGCACAGAGTAGCCAATTGCTCAGTTTTGTCTTCGATATTGATCTTATGTGCTGTCCTAACAATGAGTTATAGATGACCTATATGGGTGGGACAATTATGTCAAGGTTAATTATTATTATTCTGTGACTATGTAAAAGAATGGCTTTTTTCTTTACTAAAGCAATTGCAGCCCTCAATTGTAAAATAATAGAGTGTTAGGTCGTGGGTTCAAATCCCACCCGGTAGAATTTTATCAATCTGGTTAACTACGGCATTAAATTAAGCCATTTTGTGGCTATATATTCTATGAAAAGCCGAATGGTAACAATCTCTGCTTTCGCTCCCACTCATCAGGAGGGCATATTGGATTATTGCAATAATAATATAATCTTCCGTCATCGCTAGTATGCCTGCTTGCAAAAGGCTTCCAACGTTTCAAGTCCATTGTCGCACCGCATTTGGGGCAAGGAGGTGGCAGCGCCGCCGAAGATGATTCATCTTTTGCATTTATTGACACACATCCTCACTCTCTTCTTGATAACTGTATATTCAGCGCACACATTATTAATGGTTGTGATGTATGTTTTTTTGCTGATACTTGTTTTACACCTGAAAAATAGTGGGTTGAATTAGATGACTGAGCTTAATTTGGCTCATGACACAAATCAGGACAATATTTTAACAAAGGAATGAAGGCGGTTAATTGTACTCACGTGGGGCATGTCTTATAAGAATCAAAATCCAAGAGGGTGACAGTAGGCAGAAATGTCATAGCCAGAATAGACTTTCCTGGGCTATTGAAGTATTGAGTAGATAGTTACATGCAGTGCTGTCCAGTGATGAGCCGAGAGGTAAATTGGCAGAGGAAGAGAAGTTGTAAATTCAAAAGATGTGTAATTATTGAAAACGTCTAAAATATGCAAGTATTCTAAGCTGACCTTCTTCGATAGCTTGATTTGGCATTTATGCTCTTTTTAGTTGAGCTTTTTCTTCTTTTCTTTACCTTTTCCATAATTGATTGTGCATGTTAGTAGCGCGCACTATTTGAGTATGATGCATAACAATACCTCTTTTTTCTTATATTCATTATTCTATAAAATAATGTATATATATGCACCTGTTATTAAGCCTCTTAAGTGCTCCTTTCAAAGTAAGACGAAAGGCAGAATTTTTCTATCGGCGGGCTCCTTTCTAATAGCATACATGCTCTTTACCCAAGAAGACAAAACATCTCATAAAGCTTTGCAACGACCTTATAAGATGCTCTTGTCATCTCTATACTTGATTGCAGAAACTCTATGTAGGCTGCTC
>JBKPEN010000064.1:0-8679 GCA_046728425.1 Thermoproteota archaeon | reverse complement strand
CGTATTCCCTGCGAGGTTGCCTCTTCAATTGTATTGTTATAAATCTGGTTATTTGGTGATTCTGATACCATTATTCCAATAGTTACATTATAAATTTGATTATTTCTTGCAATTGAGTCATGCATGTTTCTTGAGAAGAATATGCCTGCCTTTGTGTTATGCTCTGCTCTATTTCCTTCAATGAGAATATTGGAGCAATCAAGAGAGCAGATCACCCCTATTGGATTGTGATGAAGCCAATTATTTGTAATTCTCATATTGTGAGTTCCAGTATGGGGATCCAAAGCGTATTTTATGTTATGATGATATTCATTACCATCAACTACAATATTGTATGCTCCATTAGAATAAAATGCAAACCACATATCATGAAATTCACTACCTCTTATCTCTAAGTCATGAGATGGTCCATCTCCAAGAAGGTCAAATCCTCTTCGTCCAAATTCCTGATAGCCCAGATATGCAATCTCTGAATCTTGAACAAATCCTCCCTCACTTCCCCTCAAATTGATAAATGCTCTTGGGACTGATCCTGTGTCTGTCTGAGGGACTGGCGAGTTGGATTCTATATTCCAAGATGTTATCTTTACATTACTTATTTCTATTCTTCCATGAACTATTATTCCATTTATACCAGCAATCTTGAGATATTGCAAACCATCCTCATTTGAATTCATTTCAAACGTGACATCATCAGCCACTTCCAGGTTTGCATTTAGAAGGTATTCTCCATTTCCAAGGTTCTCGATTATATCAGGGTCATTTACTGTATGAACAACATCTCGAAAAGAAGCATTGCAATTAATGCTTATGGTGTTTTCTGATTGATCATAATCTATGCATTCGCCTTCTCCAGCCTCGGCAGTAAAGCCGAGATGATGCCATTGCTGCTGCCCATATGGTATTATGATCGTTAGAAGGAAGAGTAGAAGAATAACGGCAGCAGCAGCATTGAGAGATTTCTTCTTAAGACGGGTCATGTATTGTTACTTTGAGTCACATAGGGTGTTCGCAGACTTAAATAATTCTGGTCCGGACTCTAGAAGAAACCACCGTGTTATGCAAGTGGATATTACCCTATAAAGAAATAACTAGAACAAAAACTGCTATTATTCTAGGCAGGACGAGGTCTAACTGTCGTTTCTTCTCTTTCAATTCTTTCTGATACAGCAGCGTTTGTTTTGTTAATATCATCGCTAGGACAGTGCAGCCATCTAAAGAAGCGCAATAGAACAATGCGATAGATTTCATGTATGCCTATCCACTTGTGCAAAGGATCAATGTTTTCAGGCTTTCTTAAGCTGTCAAGGAAATCTATGATATCCTGTCTTGTGACATCTCTTAGCGATTTGGGGTTATAAAAACCTGTAAAATGCTTCGACTTGTTGATGCTATCAATTCTGTAGGAATGAGAAGGACTAACCTCTAACTGCATAGCTAAAAAATATACAACTATGATTTGACAATTTTCCCTTGTAATCCTAGTGCGTAAATGCTCTAGCAGCCTCAGTTACAAGGTCAAGTTTGCGGTCAAAATTGGGTCGATGTCACGTTTTTGGTTTTGGTCGGAGGCAGGCGGCTGCTGCTGCCAGTGCAGCTTGTTAACATATTCTCCTTCCTCGATATAGCTTGTCCTGAGTTAAGCTAGTATATAATGCACGTTCTTATTGAACAGTATTTATTAATAATACGCGTACTAAATGCAATATTACGCAGATGCTAGAAGCAAAATGTCCCAATTGTAGCAAGAAAGCAGAAGTGAATGATGAAATGACTGAAGTAAGATGCGGACACTGTGGATTCTTTGCAACATACGACGACTACATAGAAATAATGAAGGGCAAGGCGGTTGATATTTCAGAAAACTTCCAAATGAGCTGGGACAGAAACCCTTTTTGATTACCATGTTAAACCTTTCTCGCTACAGTCCAAATGTGCACCGCAATTTGGACATATCATATGGCAGGCCTGCATATGCTTCATCTCAAACCCGCAGCGAGGGCAATAAATAACTTCTCTTTCTTCTTCTTGCAACAAAAATTAATTCTCAGAAATAACTTTTAACTGTTTTAATCATTTCACAGTGATTGTTGCTTGTATATATTATAATAATATAACTTGATATTCAAACCTCCCCCTTCGTCTCAATACTTAAATTCATATGGAAATGGTGGAATTTTTCATAGATTGCAGATGTGCTGTACTGTCTGAAAAATCGATCTCTCTATTTATCCTATTATAAGAGAGAGCAATTTTAGCCAAAGATTAATTAAACCTTGGTCATGCCTTTTTTTTAGTTGGCTCAATTCAAACTGATAATCTCAGATAGAAAGGGAAAGACTATCGCTCAAGAGCTCAAAGATAAGGCGGCGCAGCCACTTTTAGGAACAAAGGTAGGTAGCATCATTGATTCTTCTATTGTAGGTGTAGCTGGCGGTAAGCTAAAGATAACTGGCGGCAGCGACAAGTCTGGTACTCCGATGCGGGCCGATGTACACGGCGGAGTCAAAAAGTATGTTCTGCTTTCAACAGGTGTCGGTAACAGGAGCGAGGCTAGAATCAGAAAGTTGGTCAGAGGAAACATGGTAACAGAAGAAATCTATCAGATTAACTCGATGCTAATTGAAGGCGTACTGCCAGAAAAACAAGAAGCTGTCGAAAGGAGCTAAATACAAGCAGAAGCAGCAAGTAAAAAGCACTAGTTCCGTACCTTAATATCTCCGGGAATTTTAGGATACTAATTGTTGCATTGGAAAGAGACCCTGCCAGATTGGTATATCAATGAATATGGATACCAACCATGCGTTAACATTGGCACATCAGGGCATGTAGACCATGGCAAGACGACTCTTGTCGAAGCCATCACAGGAGTCTGGACTAGCGCTCATAGCGAAGAGCTTAGAAGAGGCATTACCATCAAGATCGGCTACGCAGATGCGGCATTTTATAAATTCCCTAAATGCCCCCCACCTGTATCCTATGGTACTCAACCCCAATGCAGTAACTGCGGAGGTAAAAGTGAGCTTCTCCGTGTAGTGAGTTTTGTAGACTCGCCAGGCCACGAAAGCTTGATGGCAAATATGCTCTCTGGCGCAGCTTTAATGGATGGAGCAATTTTGGTAATGGCTGCTAATGAAAAGGTGCCGCAGCCACAGACAAGGGAGCACTTACTTGCTCTCTCTGTGCTTGGCATACAGCAGATCGTTCTTGTACAAAACAAAGCAGACCTTGCCGAATATGAAGAGGCGCTTGACAACTATAAGCAGATCAAAGACTTTGTCAGTGGAAGCATCGCAGAAAAGGCGCCCATAATTCCAGTGTCAGCCCAGCATAAGCTCAACATTGACGCACTCATCGAAGCTATCGAAAAAACTATCAAGACACCGGCAAGGATAAAGAATGCTGAACCAGTAATGCATGTGTTGCGTTCGTTTGATGTCAACAAGCCTGGAAGTCCAATCAAGCAGGTCAAAGGAGGGATCATCGGCGGTGCGCTAGTGCAAGGTCAGTTAAATATTGCAGATGAAATTGAGATTCGTCCTGGAGTCTTGGATGAAAAAAAGGGCAAATATGATCCGATTTCCTCTGAAGTTTCAACGCTTGGTACGGGAGCCGGGCTTGTCGAGTCAGTCCGGCCAGGAGGCCTCGTTGCGATAGGTACCAAGCTCGACCCTACATTTACAAAAAGCGACTCGCTTATTGGCTCTGTGGTTGGTAAGCCAGGCACGCTGCCAAAAGATGTAGAAGATATCACGATAGATGTAGTGCTTTTTGATACGGCAGTCGGCACTGCGGAAATGGTCAAGGTTGAACCTCTGAAGGCAAAAGAGCCAATCAGAGTTAACATAGGCACAGCGGCAGCCAGTGGTTATGTTACAAACGTAAAGGACAGCAAGGTTGAAGTAAAGTTGAAAAAGCCCGTATGCTTGATGCCCAAGAGCAGAGTCGCTATCAGCAGGAGAATATCGGAGAGATGGCGTCTGATTGGCTCGGGAATAGCCGCATAGTATATGCAAGTTCTATGTGACACGAGTTTCTTACTAGTCCTTGTTTCAAAGCCCATAAAGCGGCTAGCAAAAATCGAGTCGCAGCTTGGTAGAGTTGACTTCCTTATCCCCGACATAGTAAAAGTAGAGCTAGAGAGGCTGGCTCAAAATGCAGGTCCCAAGAGATCTCGTCTTGCAAAAACAGCGCTTGAAGTTGCGAAAACAAAGTTCAAGATAGTAGCCGCTCCACCTTCAAAGCATGTCGACGACTCTATAATTGAATATGCGATGACTCAGAGGTGTGCAGTAGCGACAATTGACACTAACCTGCGCCGTAGGCTCATAGCCAATCAGGTTCTGGTACTAAGCCTTCACAAGGATAATCTGATTATAGCAAATCCAAAAATCAATCCCAAGGATCATCTTTAAATAAAATTCTTCTCGCCACATATATTGGTGGTCGTGATATATGTTGGATTTTAATGGAGTCAGATTTCATTGGCTTGGCCACGATGGCTTCAAGCTGGCAATCAGCGGCAGGACTAATATTTATATTGACCCTTACCAAATTTCCCAATCCTACCACAACAAAAATGACGCTGACATTATCTTTATCTCCCACAATCATTTTGACCATCTTAGTACGGACGATCTTAAGCACATTATAGGCAAGAATACCACGATTGTGGCTGCCAAGGAGTGCATTGACCAGTTAAGAAATGTCAAGGCGGCAGAAACAAAAGAAGTTGTTCCTGGGGATAGGCTGACTGTTCAAGGCGTCCAAATAGAGGCGGTGGCTGCATATAATACCAACAAGGATTTCCACCCAAAGGCAGATAGAAAGGTCGGTTTTATCATAACTTTAAACGACATGCGAATATATCATACCGGCGATACTGACGACATTCCAGAAATGAGTGCCACTGAACCAGATGTAGCACTAGTACCTGTATCGGGAACCTACGTCATGACTGCAGAGGAAGCGGCTAAAGCAGTGAATGAAAAGATAAAGCCAAAGAAACTGGCAATTCCGATGCATTATGGATCAGTAGTAGGTAGCAGGAAAGATGCACTTAAGTTCAAGCAGCTTGTATCGGCCTGCCCGGTTCAAATTTTAGACAGGGACTAAAGACGCAGGCATAGTTAATAGAAAAATATTTCTTTCTTCACTTATTGGAATAGGAACAGAAACATTATGTTAGTTTCTCCTAATTATAGTTCCAAGATCTGCTCCTGCAAATGTCTTGAACAGTCCGTGAACTCGATCGTATCAAGTCGTCACTCTACTGTGCATCCACAAGTAAAGACTCTCTCTTTTCATTGCATATGCTACTTATGTAATGCCACCTCCCTTTGCTATATGTTTTGTTCAATGTTGACTTCTCCCATATCGTCATTAGAAGTACTCAGCAACTTGTTGGTTTCTTTAAATAGTTTTAGAAATTCTTTGCCTCTGTCTGTGATGGCGTATTTTCTATCCTCCTCAAGATATCTCAACAAACCTTCCTCTCTGAGTAAAGCAGTATAACCACTGACCTGCTTGAAGTTGAGGATCGACTGATACATTATTTTAGACCGTGTGAGTGCTTCGCGTTCAACAGCTTGAAGAATCAAGCCGATAATCTCTGTCCTACCTCTACTTTTCAGACTTTTTTTCCCTCTTCACAATATCTGGAAAGATGCTAGTAGCTGTTGTTGTTGTATTTAGAACCTTGTTTTGGAAATCGTGCATTTTAGATGCAATATTACAACAATATTTGATAGGAGAAACGAGCAAAATATCTCTAGATCTTGTTATGAGCTCTTTATCACTCAAATGATTTATCCACGTTTTAAAAGAAGAATTTTCATTCTGAAACTCCCGAATAACAGTCTCTCTACGACTATCGTAAAGGATAATTCTGTGCCTAGTCAATGCTATTTGTTTTCGAACTAATTCTACGCAGGGAATATTATCAGACGCATCACATGCACTCTCAGAACATAACTTGTAATTTTGCTCATTACATAACTGTCCCGTAGGAAATCGCATCATCTTTCCAAAGCACATGGTAGTATATGTCATAAATAAAGCTAGACGTAACATTTACCAGAATGTATTATAGATTTTTTTTATAAAAAAGGACGTCAGTTTGTCGATGAACAAAAATGATGGAATGTTTACTGTCAAGCTTCTTTCTGTATGCACAAGCAATTAAGAACTACAAAGAGCTATTATTAATATACCTGATGCAAGAACATCTCTATCGTACACAGAAAGAGAGGCACACCTCTCCTCTCGATAGATCATTAAATTTCATCGAAATGCTGAGTGCACTACCGTCTTGCCTATTTCATTCCTTTTATTCCTAATTATCTCTACAGTTTCTGCAAATTTCACCTGCTGCACCCCAGGCAGAGACTGAATCCCCACCATCATGTCATGTACCTCCGCGGTTGTTTTAAAGTAAGCCAATACTGTCAAGATTACAGCGCCATCAATCTTCACAGTGATAGAAAGGACGTGCTTTGAGTACGTTGAGAAGATTCCATTAATGATTGCTTTGCCAGATCCATTTTGAGGAATTACAGTGATTTCACAAATACGAAATCCTTGCTTTCTAAGATCAATTTCATATCGTCTTGTCAAAATGGTATTTTCTAAAATTCTCCTTCTTCTCTGAACAGTAGAAAGAGGAGCTTTATGCTTTTTTGATATATCCGTGGAAGAGATAAAAGCGTCATTTAGTAGTTCTTCAACAATCTTTGCATCAAGGTGGCTTAAAACAGGTTTGTGGCCCTGCATAGCCTCGTTTTCTCTGTTATTGCTTTTCTCATGCAGCTTTTTATTCAATTTAGTATATCTTCAAATATCGATGCATCAATTCACAATTTAAATGATCTGTTACACATAGCCTCAACAGGAATCGCTCCTTTGTCATCAGATAATATAGTTGTACGCACAAACGTTTTACGTGCCTTTTCTCACATTGAATCCGTCATCCTCTTTCTGTAAGGCATATGTTATCGACCCTCTCTTTCAATCTGCTCTAGTCGTGTAAGAGAAATTAGTGAATGTCTTTAGGCATAGTATTAGCGGCTTGGAATTGGTTCCTTATGCATTTTCTTCCTTCTTCCGACGGATCTCCTGCTCATTAGCCATATTTTCAGGTGATGCATTTTCAAATACTTCTGCCTCCTCCTTTTCGGTTTGAACAGGAACATTGAATTTTTCATTATGCTCAACTACTCTATCTGCAGATTTCTTCGGATCGTCATTAGGTTTGTCACTCATCTGACTATAGTATTGACGTCATGCTAAAAATAGGTTACAGGACGCTTGTACCAATTAAGGCTCAACATTATTTACTATTGAGGAAATAAACTTCACTTCTACTTTGTAATGATTAAGAAATAATTATTGAATCTTAACTATATGTACTCATCTATACGCCGATGAACTTCACACCTCGCATCTGTACGAAAAATTCTTCAACATCAATTCTCACACCAGATAGCATGGTCTATACTCCTCGACGATAGAACCTCTTGGCATTCTTAATAATTTATTACAATCAATTCCTTAGAAGAATACAAGCAGCTATGAGCAAATGCTCATTAAATGGAGGTATGGTCTTTTTATTGTTCTTCGTATATTTGTTTAGTCTCTGAATTGTAGACAGACTAATCTCATTCCTTTTCAAAGTCTAGCTCGATGAGTGACAATGGTTCTGAAAAATATCTTCGGATATTGTAGACGTTTAACATAAAGGAGATAATATAGCGTTTTTATTTCGACTAATATTAAGAACTAATGCATATTATTGTCTAGGCCTATTAAAGCTGCTACAATATACTCCTGTCAATCATATTTTTAGCTTAATGAATCCAATATTTTATGATGACCAGGTTTCAATTATATTACTAATCGTGATTCCTCATACGTATCTAATGGTCTTATCATCTATTTGTGCTACCAAAAAATCTGTTCGCATTCACAGTGGCCCCCAAATCTAGTAGTCCTGCCGCATTTTGGACATACCATAGGAGGTTGAACATTTTCTTCTTGATCGTCCAACTCCAGTCTCAACAGGCTCGCATCTACCATGAATATAGTAGTGCATCATATCTAATTTAGTGTTACTGCCTGCATTCTATTGCTTTGGAATGCAACAGAGAATTACTGGCTTCTATGGTATCTTGGAAGTACGTATTTTTTCCAAATACCGCCGCATATGGACATCAATGCGGTTTGTCCCTATCGCAATTGGATTAATCTTCACCCCTTATTATCAAGCTGGAAATCGAGCTATATAACAAAGTCATAATCGATAGGGCATGGAAAAGACATTATTAGACTCGATGAGTGTTCTACCAAATCCTGCTCCATCTTATGTTACAGGCTAAATGGCAGAATAATCAGGTCTATAACTGCCGTAAATTTATAGTAAAAAAGGATAGGAGCAAAAGAAAGAGAGGCTCGGGTATAGTGTTAATATCTGATCTTCTATTGGCCGCCCCCTCCAAATATGCCTGCTAGTGGTCCGCCGCCTCCGCCGCCTGCTGTTTGGTTGCCTAGGAGACCGAGTAGACCGCCGCCTCCGCCGCCTGCTGTTTGGTTGCCGCCGCCCATTGTTTGGTTGCCGCCTAGAAGACCGCCGCCGCCCATTGTTTGGTTGCCGCCGCCCATTGTTTGGTTGCCGCCTAGAAGACC
>JBKPEN010000274.1:0-4423 GCA_046728425.1 Thermoproteota archaeon | reverse complement strand
TCTTTACCTACATATTCAATATCAACTCCGACGAATGGTAAGGTATCAATAATCCTGTTCATCTTAATACCCGAAACTAGTCTTTTCAAACGGTCAAATTTGATGTTTACAACTGGCACTTTGGCACACTCCTGAGCCATGCAAGTTTGTTGCCATAAAGTTCACGTACGTCATCCAAACCAAAGCGCAACATAGCGATCCTTTCAAGGCCGCCACCCCAAGCAAGCACCCGGTTTTTGATACCAAGAGGCTTTGTCACTTCCGGCCTGAAAATACCCATGCCAAAGAGCTCGACCCATTTTTCCAATTTTTCATTGTAGACCATACTCTGTAGCGAGGGTTCTGTGTATGGAAAAAACGTGGGCCAAAACTTGATACGTTTGATGCCTATCTTGGCATAGAATTCCTTTTGAAGGCCCATGAGGTCACGAAGCGATGCTTCCTCTGAAGTTGAAACTCCCTCTACTTGATGAAATTCGACAAGATGTTTATATGTGACTTTTTCATTTCTGAAAACTCTCCCCACCGTGAAGAAACGTCGTACTACTGATGATGATGATTTTTTTACCTTTGCAAGATGCTGGAGAGTTACAGGCGTAGTGTGTGTACGAAGGACTAACCTCCGGGAGTCTTGAACTTCCCACTTGCGATTCCATTTTTCCTTGTGCACTCTAGAAATTTTTGAAATCTGATCTTTGCTTGCTGGTATTGGCTGTGTCTCAGCAGAAATGTAAAAAGTGTCTTGCATCTCTCTTGCAGGATGATCTTGGGGAGTAAATAATGCATCAAAGTTCCAGAAGCCTGATTGAATTACGGGACCTTCTATTTCTGAAAATCCCAAGCCGATAAAGACCTCTTTGATCTCTTCAATAATTTCAATCAGAGGGTGGCGCCTTCCTGGATAAACTATCGGCGCAGGAGCTTCCACATCGAGCGCGCTAAAATTGGTCTCCCTCCATTTCCCTGAGGTAATAAGCTCTGCAGTAAGGCGGCGCTGCAGCTCCTCTTGGTTTAGTGTAGGGACGATCTGTTTTGCTGCATCGGAAAGTGAAATTCGCGATTCCTTTTCTTCCTTGATCTCTATATAATTAGGGCGCTTTTTCAGCTGCTCAAGTACCCGTTTTTCCTCTCCTGTCAGTTTTGAAACTTCTAATCCTTCTTCTCCTCCACCCTTTAGTTTTTCAATGAAGGTCTCTTCAGGAGATTTATTGGTGGTAAGCGGATTAGGCACCATTTTGCCTTCGACTAGTTGAATCCACTGATTGCGTCTTGCTCCCGCAATAGCCGCATTTATCTCTTCATTCTTTATGGCACCACTTGCAAGCACTTCTGAAATTGTCACCTTGCCTTCTTTCAGAGAATTTATCAATCTTCTTTCAGGTAGCCCTTTTTCTTCTGCTGCCATTCCCTCAGAGGCCAAAAATACTCTTTGTGTAGATGATTCTTCAATTGAGATTAGTTTCTTGAATTTTAGCCACTCTATGCCTCGTCTAATCTGATCCATAGACAAGCCAGTGCTAGCAGTAAGTGAGTGAGCTCCAACATGGTCGTTATCGGACAGAGAGTTCAGTATCGATCGTTCAATTGGATGTAATGTCGGCGGCGCAGAACTCATTAGCTAAACTGGTGGGAGTGCAAGACTTTTTAAACGTTTAATGCAATGTTGCTCCTGCAGGGATGGTGAAGATGATGAATGAATCTAGTCGACAATTACGACAATCACAATCATTCAAACAGCAGCAACAGTACTGACTTTCAAGTCACGCCTTGGGAAGTTGAAGGTGATATTGATTATGGTAAACTGATAGAAAAGTTTGGTACGCAGCCTATAACACCGGAGCTATTGCAGAAAATAAAGAGTATGACAGGCGAAATTCATCCACTGCTAAAAATGGGTTACTTTTTCTCTCATCGCGACTTTGACTGGATATTAGATAAAAAGAGTAGAGGTGAGAGCTTTTACCTTTATACAGGTAGGGGGCCCTCAGGCATGGTTCACATGGGGCATCTAATGCCATGGATATTTACAAAATACTTGCAGGACAAATTCGACTCAAAATTGCTATTTCAGCTAACAGATGACGAAAAGTTTCTTTACGGTCAGCACAGGACAATGAAGGAGCTTGAGCGCTACACCTACGAAAATATCTTAGATATCATTGCAATTGGGTTCAACCCAAAAAAAACCAAGATACTGGTGAATACAAAACACATTCAACATCTATATCCAATTGCTATAGAAATTGCTAAGCGTATCACATTTTCCACGGCACGTGCGGTATTTGGGTTTTCCAATTCCACCAATATAGGGATGATAGGCTTTCCGCCCATACAGGCTGCGCCTTGCTTTCTTCCTTCTGTCATCGAAGGCAAAAGTGTACCCGTATTGATACCTGCAGCAATTGACCAAGATCCATACTGGCGTATGACAAGAGACATTGCCGACAAAATGCATTATTACAAGCCTGCTCAAATACATAGCAAATTCCTGCCAGGCCTTGGCATGCTAGGCAAGATGTCATCTTCCAAGCCTGAGACTGCAATTTTCACCACAGATGATCCCGAGGTAGTTGACAAAAAAGTGTCTACAGCTTTTACCGGCGGTCAACCTAGCGTGGCGCTTCAGAGGCAGCTTGGCGCCAACGCCCTTGGATGCCCAGTTTTCTGGTATTTGCGTTACTTTTTTGACACTGAAAAGCAGTCAGACGAGCGTATGCTAAGATGCACTAGTGGCAACCTCTTATGCGGCGAATGCAAATCAGACCTGTCCAAGGGAGCCAAACCTTTTGTTGTAGAATTTAAGAAGCGGCGAGAAAGAGCTAAAGACGTCATTGACAAGTTCATGTATAATGAAAAGCCCTTTTGACATGAGAACTCTGAAATTTGAATGCGACGACCGCTATGAAGCCGAAAAGCTGGCAAGCCTAATGTCAGTACAGAAGGATAACACCATGTGGGTTTTAGGTGTTGAGGCGGTGATTGGCAATGAGATCGTCATACAGTTAAAGGACAGATCGTCCCACGCTGTTTTGCTTAAGGATGAACAAACAGTAGTCGGGTTCAAATCGTTTGTGACAGATCTTATGAAAGGAAAGATGAAGATACACTCTAGTGAGTCTCTTGGATCTGTAACAAAAATAACAATTCTTGATTAGCGCAACTCCTTGTTCATCTCGTCTGTCAGGATTTCTTGCACCTTTGTGAAATAGAGTCCTGTCGAGTATGGCATCATTGGTATATACTCCTGGATAACCTGCATGACATAGGGGACTGCCCTTTTTGAAACATCCAACTTGAATTTCATCCACATTATCCTGTCTTGCTCAAAGTGGATTTTATCTTTAAGATGTCTTGGAACAATCTCTTTTGACCTATCCTCAATGCGCTTGTACCAGTATGCGAGAACATCTGGATCTAACCCTTCCCGGAGGTTTTTTACGCCTGATATTATCTTACTTGAAGCGTAATCGATAGGTGTTTCTGGATACACAAACAGGTTTGTAGGCGTCAGAATAAAATTCTGATAATCAAAGATTGCTTAGCATTGGATACACATTAATCGACATTACCTTTATTTTTTGTACCCTCTATCTGTTTGTCTATTATTTTTTTATGCAAATGGCCTACATGGTGCTAACATATATGGATATCTCTGGCGGTGTAATTATAATATAGAATTTGAAGCGTAAGACTCTATTCTATAAGCCGTTGCAGGGACAGCGAGGAAAAGACAAGCGCACAACAATATCTTTTTAAGGTAAGATTGGACTTCAAGCGAAGTCCCCCTTATCTCTCAAGCAGTAGGAAAATATGGGCCTGAAGCTGTGTTATTGACTCTTGATATTTAGTCACCTGAGTTTATAGCTCCGCCAACCTGAATTTGGGAAAACTTACTAATTAGCAAGAAGTTTAGAAGGTTTACAACTATTGAAGATTCTACCCTTAACTCTTACATGACTACATTGCCCAAAATAATATTAGCTATCTGGCTGAATTTAATTAGAGCGATTTATGTACTCTAGCGGGTCAGAGAGAGAAAACCGCTATTTGTTTATTAAAAAGCTAAAAATAGGTTCGATAATAAACAGAAAAGACGCATCATTCTTCAAAGCAGGTGTATCCTTCGAGCACATTCCTTATGAAAATACTTTGATCTTTTGCTGTGCCCTTTACTTATTATGGTATCGTTATCTTTTATTTTTTCATCACAAAAATGGCAACGCCCTTTTTGCCTTACTGATATTCTAGTCAAAACACTATTGTAATTATGATTGTTTGTATCTATGACATGTAATCTCACCAAAAATTTTCGTTGCGCGTTACTAAGTCACTTCCAATAAAAAGACTGACTTAACTATGTTAATCATAATGTAAATATAACAAAGTGCGAATCGAAATCCGCTAGGTTCATACACAATAGACA
>JBKPEN010000202.1:0-3357 GCA_046728425.1 Thermoproteota archaeon | reverse complement strand
CAATGACAAGCAAAAGTGGGCACTTAACTTCATACGGAAGGATATTCTAGGCGAATACATGCGCACGGGAGTACAGTTTGCAATAAATGTGGCCGTCTTCAAGTTGCTCAAGATGAATGCTGTCTACCCAGTTGCGGACATACAAAAATTCTCAGACAAACATGGAAATGTGCTGCCAGATGTATACCTGATGAGGTCAGGATCTACTGTTGAGGATCTCGCAAGGGAGATCCACACTGAGCTGGCAAAGGGAGTAATTTATGCTCTTGACGGCAGGGACGGCATTAGGTTGCCTGTGAACTACCAGTTAAAGGACCGTGATGTATTGTCTATAGTATCGGCAAGGACAAAGAAAAAGTGATTGACTTGACGTCAACAGAGCTGATGCAGGAAATACAAAATATATTACTTCAGGAGCCTTCAAAGATGTACTCAAGGGAAGAGATCCTGAATTTACTTGCGCCAAAAAGGCGAGATTATGAAATTGAACGATTGCTGACGGAGCTTGAAATTACTAATTTATTTAAAGAAGGTAAATCTGACATCTACTCGACGTGTCGAGCGGGCACTGTCTATTACAAATGGAACAATACTACAACAAGGGGTTAGTCTTCTTCTTGCGGGAAGATCGCTATGTTTTTTAGAGTAGAATAGATTGACAGGTATCTTATGCCTTTTTCTGTGGTCCGGTAAGCCAAGTGTCTCATCTCTTCGTCAGCCATTTGCACTACTAGCTTTTTTGTAATAAGAACATCAAGATACTGTCTGAGCTGTCCAGTGGTAAGATTAGCGCGAGTGAGTAGCTTCGTCTTTGATATCCCACCGTTAGCAGACTCAAGAATAATGGCCATGATATCTGGTCTGCTACGATTTCTCACATAATAAAGAGATTTCCAGATGATATAAATTATGATTGAAGCAACTTAGCAGACTAGATGATAGAATAAAATTGATTATTATATTATACCCGGTTATGCTCACTAAAACATAATGCAGTCAGAAGAGCGCCTCCTGTCCTTGCTTAGATTACAAAAAGGGTACATATCGGGGAAAACCCTAGCAAAGGAGATAGGCATTTCAACAAGTGGAATCTCAAAGCGGATAAGGATGCTACGCAAATTCGGTTACAATATTGAGTCTAGGCACAGGATCGGTTATAGAATTGCCGATGAGACGAACCTTTCTCTACCATGGGAGCTTAGAAATGTACTCGACACTTTATTTGTAGGTAAGGATAAAATAATCTACCAGCCGACTACTCATTCAACTCAGAACCTTGCAATCTTGCTTGCTGAGGAAAATCCAAGTTCCGATGGCATAGTGGTTATTGCAGGGCAACAAAAGAGCGGACGTGGCAGGCAAAACCGGAAGTGGGTATCGCCCAAGGGAGGCATATGGCTATCAGTTGTGTTAAGACCTAGAATTCCCACTTCCAAGATCACGCTCCTTTCTTTTACTGCCGCCCTGGCAGTATGTGATGCAATCAAAAAAACTACACATCTTGATCCCAAGCTTAGATGGCCAAATGACGTCACGATATCTGGTAAAAAAGTAGCAGGCATTCTAATTGACATAAGCATGGAGGCAGAGCGGATCAACTATGCTGTAGTTGGGGTTGGAATAAATGCAAATGTTGACTCGTTGGAGATTTCTTCAAATCTTGAAAAGGATGTCAAGATCACTTCATTAAGGGATGAACTCGGGCATGACACTAACATACTGGAGTTGACAAAGGTCATGCTTGAGAGACTCGAATATTATTATATGAAGCTGAAACGCTGTCCTCCTTGCACAATTATAGAAGAGTGGAAGAAAAACTCTGACATATTACACCAGAAGGTTATATTGATGCAGAATAATAGAATTATTCACGGCGTAGCTGTAGATGTAAAGAATGATGGATCGCTTTTGGTTAGAACCGATGACTGTGATAATATCAACGTAGTAACAAGCGATATACGTGTCAGATACTAACGATTTCTCAAGAATTCGCTTTGCTTCAATCAATGATCTCACAATCCTCTACTCGCAACTGTAAAAAACTAGCTTGGCACAACTCTTTTTCTTGCAGTAATAATATTTTGGAACTATTGTCAGTTATCCAGCTTGCTGCTTGTTTGGGACACCTTCTTGCATTTCTTTGGGCTGTGGAGTTAGCTGCACTTAGTTTTGTGAAGTTCAGAAGCGAGAACTATATGGATCCTTCTAGTGTAAGATCCTTTTCTGTACTGGGAAGAGGGAATTGAGGGAGAGAGAACTGGCGGCTGCTTTGGCCACTATTGCTACAGATGCTAAATAGAGAGAGGGTGTCCTACTTTAATTCAGGACACATGATAGCAATATCGTTTACATTGGTGCCAGTAAAACCAGTGAAGATGAGTGAATTCAATTCTTTGAAGGCGTGATAAGTATCATGCATATTAAGATATTTCCCGAGGTCCATCTTTTTGGCAAGCATTATTGTCCTTGGAGACACGAGCGCGCCAGCTGCATCAGAGTTGCCATCGATTCCGTCCGTTCCCATGCATCCTAGTGCAACATCGCCTCGATCAAGTCCAGCCAAACACGAAAGCGCGGCTTCCTGGTTCCTCCCTCCAAGACCGTTTTTACGTCTGCCTAGCTTGACAGTTGTCTCGCCTCCCGCCACTATTGCAAGACGCTTACGCCCTAGGCCTAATGCATGCTGCGCCAGAAACGTTCCAAATTCCTTAGCCTCGCCATCAAATTCTGATCCAAGATTTACTGCTTGCACACCGCGCTTTTTGAGGTGGCTTACTGCTGCTTTGCATGCGATAGCATTGTTCCCAATTAGCACATTATGTATGCGAGAAAACAGTTTGTCTTGTGGCTTGGGCGTTTCTTTGATCTTACCCTTGGCACCTTTGGCAACATATTGAATAGCAGCAGTAGGACCCTTTATGCGGTATTTTCTCAAAATGTTCAAGGCGTCCATAAAAGTCGAGCTATCAGGACAGGTAGGGCCGGAAGCAATCATTCCGAGGTCATCTCCTATGACGTCAGAGATGATTAGTGATAGCAAGGGGCATGATTGGTTTACATGTCTCAGGAGCTGGCCTCCCTTGACATCTGACAGATGCTTTCGCACAGTATTTATCTCCTGAATTGATGCTCCAGAGCGAAGGAGCGAGTTTGTAGTTTTTTGCTTGTCGGCTAAGGAGATGCCTGATGGAGGCAAGGGCATTAGTGCAGACCCGCCGCCTGAGATTAGGAAAATTACAAGATCATTCTGATCAGCCTTTCTCAAAATCGAGAGAATATTTCTTGTGCCCTTTATTCCTGCTTTGTCAGGGATCGGATGTGAGGCCTCAGTTATCAGAACTCTGTTGATCTCCTTTG
>JBKPEN010000258.1:0-3257 GCA_046728425.1 Thermoproteota archaeon | reverse complement strand
GCGCTCCGACATAACTTATCCTTTAATGTATCTTCCGTCACGCTTGACGATGTCTTTGTTTACATTATGGGCAATGGTATTACAGATGATCAAAATCCCAAATACTAGCATATTACCTGCACGTCAGATTTTGCTTATCGCCTACATGACAGGCGTGCTCTGGTTAAGACGGAACCCTATGTCACTAGTATTCACTGCCATAAGTCCATTCTCGCTGTTGTTTGTACTATTCGTAATAAGCAGTGGCCAGTACATCCACTTTGCTGTAGCTGGCAGCCTAGTGATGGCTCTAGTGGGATATGGTCTCGCACTAGGCCAGGACATCTCATTCTACAAAACAGAATACAAGGTGCAGGATGTTTTTGTAGCATCACCCGTTTCACCATTGACCTATATGGTTGGGCTTGCACTATCAGAGCTGCTATTTGGCCTTCCAGCACTAATAGTTCTAGCAACGCTTGTTGTGTATTTTGGATCGGTATTCAGCATACCTCTGCTTATAGCAACCATACTCTTGATCTGGGGGGCTATGTCAGCGATGGGGTTTTTTCTCTCCTCACATATGTTACATATGAGAAATGCTACACAGGTAATATCCTTTGTAAATGTGATATTGGCAGTGCTGCCCCCCGTATTCTACTCTATGGATCTAATGCCGGAGGTGCTGCGGCCTCTTGCCTATGCCGTACCGACTACGCATGCATCACTGATGCTACAAGATATTATGGGTATCTCTACTCCAGCCGATTGGTCGCTTGAGTTTGGTTTTACGATACAAATTGCATATCTCTTAGCATTTATCACGCTGGCGAAGACAAAGGCGTTATGGCGAGAGAATTGAGATAGGTCATGTTCTCTACAACAAAAAAGCAGGCTGATCCTGAATAAATTAATAGTATTAGTTTTAAAAACCATTAAGAAAACTGAAAGGTTAATGAAGGCGAGAATAGACTGCTAACACTCGGCGTGACGTTCCGAGTTGCTAAAAAGGCGTCCTAAAGCATCCTCTATTATGATGGAGGATGCTTGAAATAAGCTCTTGTAATTGGATTAGCCAGCAGTGGTCTGCTACCTGATCCTTCATGGGTTAAACTTCCAGAGAATGAGCAAAACGAGGTCATGGTGGGATTCGGACCCACGACCTGCTGATTTCTTGAAGATGTTTACAAGTCAGCCGCTCTGACCAGGCTGAGCTACATGACCCCTTATGCGCTTTAGTCATACTGCGTTTTATTAATTAAACGGCATGCTTGCTAATTGCAAAACATTATCTAGTGCTAAATTAGTGTTTATTGTCATTGGCACACAGTGATGCTGCAGCTGAACCTAGCAGGCATGAGAAGGTCAAACTTTTGGGCTATATGATAGGGACTGCAGTGTTTTTTGCGGTTGCCTTGCTCATCTCTTTTTTCTTGCTAATAGTTACTATTAATGCGATCAAGGTTCCGGCTGATGTGGCATCAAACATTCTGATGTTGGGTCTAGTACCACCTTCAGTGGCAACATTCTTGCTCTTTACAAAGGTATTTGGCAGGTTTCTTTAAAAAAATATTTAAAAAGCGTGGATGGGAGAAATTTGTGCCAAAGTTCATTGTACAAGTAATAATTGAGAACAAACCCTACATCAATGATCCGGAGGGGGAGACAATACACAGGGATCTCATTGTCAAGGGTGGATACTCTAACATACAATCAGTGAGGTCTGCAAAGATGTTAAAAATGGTCGTCAGTTCAAAAACGCAAAGTGATGCTGAAATGACTGTAAAAAAGCTGTGCCAAGAATTACGTATCTTCAACCCAGTTGTGAGCAACTGTGCTGTCAAGGCAATAGGCAAGGGCTAGACTATTCTACGGAATTCTAAGAACCTTATTTTTGGGAGATAGGTTCTAATTTCCCTATAAGTAGTTGAATAATCTATATGCCAAAAATGGTATTTTCGTCTGCAATGATGGGTAGCCCATATAGTTCTTTTGCTTATATTTAGATAACGCGTTTTGTATATGCCATTTGCATAGCCATTTCTCAAAAAGAAGTGAGAATCAATACTTATCGCGATCCATCGTCGCAATCATGCTGTCAAAGCTGTTAGAATCACTGAGTGCACCCTCAAGTAACAATGTGGTTCTCAAATGCTTTGCCAAGTCAGTCACTGTTATGATGCCCACTAACTTGCCATTCTCCATTATGGGAAGCCTGCGTATCTTGTGGTTCACCATCCTCTGAATTGCAACCTCAATTGGTGTATTTGGATCAGCCGTTGTAAGTATCTTTGACATGATATCGCTCATTTTTACCTCAGCTATTGGTAGTTCCTTCGCACAAATTTTTTTGATAAAGTCCCGCTCTGTCACGATGCCAATTGAGTGATTGTCTTTGACAACAAACAGTGAGCTTATGCCTTTCTCAGTCATAATCTTGGCAGCCTCTAAGGCGGTCTTGTCATGGTCTATCATAACTATATTCTTTGTCATTATGTCTCGAACTACGGTAGCTGCCATGGACAGTTTCTTCAGAATCAACCGATGATAAAAACAATACGCTAGCGGTCCGTGTAGCCCGATAGGAAAAAATCCTGGTCTGAAGATATTAATACGACCGCTTCCAAGCTTTTGTTGCAAATTAATGGCAGCAAGAATTGGGATAGCTGTTTTTCCTGGCAGCAACTGCGACCGCGACGTTCACTATATTCTTAACAATATAATAGGAGTGGAGGCCGACTTTATTTGGCACACCCAGGATCGTATCAGCGGTTTTGACGCAATGATAATACCTGGAGGTTTTGCCTTTGGCGATAGGCTTCGCCCTGGAATAATTGCGTCTCACAGTCCCATAATGCATGAGGTAAAAAGAATGGCAAAGGATGGCCTGCCGGTGCTCGGCATATGTAATGGCTTTCAAATCCTAGTGGAGTCTGGACTATTACCAGGAGCCCTCATGATGAACGACTCTCTACGCTTTGTCTGCAGATGGACAACCGTGCAAGTTACAAATAACAAGACACCCTTCACAAGTCAGTTTTCACCCAAACAGACATTTGGTATCCCTATTGCCCATGGCGATGGACGCTATGTCGCTGACAGCAAGATATTGAAAGATCTGAAGAAAAAGAATCAGGTTGTTCTGCGATATGGAAGCGAAAACCCTAACGGGTCGACTGATCTCATTGCCGCGATATGCAATGAGCAGGGCAATGTGATGGGTATGATGCCCCACCCAGAGAGGTCAAGTGAAAGAATCCTCAACCTCGACCGCAATA
>JBKPEN010000004.1:0-14334 GCA_046728425.1 Thermoproteota archaeon | reverse complement strand
TGATGCACTCTTGGAATTTGCCGCTAGTACAAAGACAAGAATGGATGTTTGTGCAGATAGGTTGGCTCCTTCTGTTTCAGTTGGAGTTCCAGAACTGAAAAAGGGCATGATCGATATGGTTACAAGAGGTGTGAAATATCGATACATTACAGAAATAACTAAAGATAATTTGGCATACTGCAAAGAGCTAGCCAATTATGCAGAATTGCGTCATCTAGATGGGATAAAAGTAAATTTTGCTGTAAGTGAGTCTCAATACATTGCTCCTGCAGTTGTTAAAGAAGAAGCAAAACCAGTCCTAGAGATAATATGTAGTTCCGTAAGATCAATAGTGGAACAACATCAGTATCTCTTTTTGGTATTATGGGATAAAGCGGTACCTAATGAACACAGAATAAGAGAAATTGAACAAGGTGTAGAACCACAAAGAATATCAGTAATTTATGATGCAGGACAAGCATTAGAACTATATCAATCGCTGATAATGTCTGCTGAAAAAGAAATAAAAATAGTGTTTCCTACTGCTAATGCATTAATTCGGCAAGACAAAGCTGGTATATTATTTATGCTTCAAGAAGCTGCCGCTGTCAAAAAGTGTGAAGTAAAGGTATTGGTGCCAAATGATGAATTAATTCACAACTTTTTACGGGACCACCGCGGTATCTCTACGAGATTTATTGAGCAAAAAGAGAGGGGTAAAGCGACCATCCTTATCGTAGATGATAAACTATCATTAATGATGGAGCTAAAAGATGACAGCAAGAAAACATTTCATGAAGCAATAGGACTATCGACATACTCTAATAGCAAGGCAGGAGTTTTGTCGTATGTTTCAATGTTTGAAAGTCTATGGAAAGAGACTCAACTATATGAAGAATTAAAGAGCAATGAAAAGATGCAAAAAGAGTTCATAAATATTGCAGCTCATGAGCTGAGAACGCCTACTCAAGCTATACTTGGCTATGCCGAGCTCAGCCAAATGCAAGATTCTAATGTAAAGAGAGACGAAGCTTTATCAAAGATAGTAAAGAACGCTGAAAGACTGCAAAGGCTGACAGAAGATATACTTGATGTCACACGGATTGAAAGTGAGACGCTCAAACTCAACAAAAGTAAATTCGACCTTGGCGATATGGCAGCAAGTGTACTGGATGACTATAGAAATAGGATAGAAAATGGCAAGAACTTGAAGCTTGTATTATTAAATGCTGATAAACCCGCCTTTGTAGTGGCTGATAAGGGAAGGATTTCCCAAGTGCTTTCCAATCTTGTAAGTAATGCTTTGAAGTTTACCAAATCCGGGACCGTTTCTGTTTCCGCAGAAGAAGTCAAAAATGATGACAAGAAGAAAGAATTCATAGTAAGTGTCAAAGATACAGGCACAGGCATAGATAGTGACATATTGCCCCGGCTTTTTACAAAGTTTGTTTCTAAGTCCGATACCGGTACCGGATTAGGATTATTCATTTCAAAAAGCATTGTAGAAGCGCACGGCGGCAGAATATGGGCTGAAAACAATCCTGAAGGAAAAGGGACGGCGTTTAGATTCAGTTTGCCGGAAGAATAAAGAGCATTTTTAAAGGGAAACGACCGTTGTAGAGAAAAAAACCAAATGATATGCGATGATGAAATTGATTTGCTTGGAATGCTCCAAATTGCTCTCAACGCATAATAGGAAATATTGACTGTAAGTTCTGAAAAGGACTATATAGAGATGAGATTATCGAGCATTGAGATGATAGCGCAATCTCCTGTATTAGATACCCACACTAAAATTATTGTATAAAAGAAATTATAGAGTACATCTCTACTATACTAAAACGTCTTAATCCAGTGACATTGCTGAGGTCGTTGGTTCAATTCCAACCCAATGCATTCCTTTATACGAGGGAACTACAGCATTGAACTGAGCTCATTTCTTGTCAGTCGTTGGACAAACCCCTTTGCGGTGCCAATGCTGTATAGCTTTTTGTTTTTAATGAACAATGAGTTGGCGTGTCTTTACAAGCTGGAAAATGGTTGCCGCGATAAGAGCTGCCTGCAAGATATAACCACCAATTATTAGAATTACAGCATTGAATGGTTTTGAGAATGTTGTCATGATCTCCACGTGAGGTGGTGCAAGAGAGTTCCCTAACATTACAATGATTGCAAGCGGTATGCAAGCATATAGCGCTTTGCGATAACCTTTGTAGGTGAGAACAGCCAGTGTAATGAATGATAGCTCAAGTGCTATAGCCCTGTCTAAGAATTGTGGATCGCCAAACGGGATTGCGATTGCACCTACTAAGCTTATTGCTACAAGCACAATCACAACCGGAGTAGTAAATGACATGACAGCACACTTTATTTGCCAAAATTTCAATTAAAGCTTTTTCTGCTAACCATTAATGACGATCTGTAGTACGCTTCTTGCCGACGAGCTAATCACTTCCTTAACGGCTGCTCAGACATGGAACCAGATACCTATAGATTGACCATAGCTAAGTATTCATCTAACGCGAGATAGAACACATACAGAATGCATCCTATTGTGAATGCTTTGAATCGATAGACGTCATCTAACTTATAACTTTATCAACAAAACGGTGAGTTTGTAGCGGCAACTAATTATCCTTATGTCCCTATCTAATACATCGATTTATTAGTTGAAAGGTTAACCAATCATTGATTGGCTATTTTGCTGTGTGGTATTATAAGGTGGAATCTGTCTTGGATTCTATCCCACCCCCTAATTATGGTAGTTCTTATCGTTTCGAAACCTTGCGTCAGTTCTGGATATATATATCAAAATCACAGTTAACCAGGGAATTGATGGGTACAGGAAAACAATACAGAAACAGAACAACAATAACAGATGCATATCCTGAAAACACGCTTCTTGACAATTTTGAAGCTTAAGGTAACTAAAATTACTAATAATAGTTCTTCCAAATTTATGCCGTTTCTGTGTAGATTATTAAAATCTGCAGTATTCTGACGATGCTCTAGCGATTCAATACTACCTTGGACTAATACAAGGAAAAATTTTATCCTAATGTGGATTTGAATATTTTATCATGCTGTGCCTGTCTGTTCATCTTGCTCTACTTGTAGCTGCTTCTCTATGTCTTTGAGAGTGTCAATAACATAATTCATCTCATTGATATTCATCATCATTTTGTTTTTGCTTTTATTGTTGCTGCTGCTCTTCCGTAAGATCTCTATGGCCTTTCTAATCGCTGTCATCTTGGAAGCGTTATCTATTGCCATAAAGTATAATCAACACTAATAGTTGCGAATGGGAATTATTAACCTCTATTACTGAATCTTCTATGACTATGATCAACCTCTTAGCTATATTAGGTCGTTATGGTACACACCAACATCAATAAAAAATTATTACAGCCTACCCTAAATCTAAAACACCTTAATCTCAATTTTCATTGTTACCACTCTAGTTATGTTATAAAAATCTCAACTACTTTTTCTGTCAAATGCTTTGCTTTTGCTAGACAGATTAGCAGGCTTGAATTCAAATGAATTTTTTATCTAAATCCCTGTTGGGTCAGTCAATGATACTGGGTTTTATATCATATCTTACATAAAAGATGATAACAATGGCAAATTAAAATAAAACCAACCAACTTTAGAGGCTTTAAACGCCTGACTAACCAGGAAATACTTAAATCGTGTGACAATATCAACCCTATACCGCGTGTGAAACCAATAGCAGTAGTACTTTTTGCTTTTGGAATTATTTTTGCTAGTATTCCTGGAGGAAGGGGAGCGCCTCTGCCACCCCCTGAAGAATTGCTGACTACTTCAACTGTCCCCCTAGAAAACCTGTCATTATCTCCGGGTGATTTTATTATACTTGCAGACTCGACACCAGTCCCAATAGAAGCAGTGCATGTAAGTATGAATGTACCATGTCACGCAGCAGTAGAAGGTGGCAATATTACGACAAGCGCTAGTGACAGTCTAGAACCATCTTCAGATATCAAGATAATAGTGGGAGTAGCACCTGATCTAGAACCTGCTATCCCAGAATATATAGCTGAATTATCACACCCAGAAAATGGCAAATGTACATATCATGTAACATTACCACAAACTGCAGATCAGCAAGTAACTGATGTAGCACTTTTAAACGCCGGTAACCAAACAGTAAATTTTATCAGTGGTAACTTTGCAACAATCTCAACATCCACGGGCGGCCCTTTGGTTTAAGGGAGACGTTTCTGTAGATTTATTTTTGTTGAAATATAAAGATATACAGTAAGAATAGTAGATAGCGCCATTGGCATTAATATAATTGGAAGTCAATGCACTTCAAAATGCATCTTGCAATTAGAGAAATAGAGAAAACTTTGCAACTTGATGCTAGATCAATGATGCATCAAGGCATATATATATTCGGGCAGAGTGACACACAAATCCTAAAGGTTGAATAGTACTTGGTATTGAGTAAGCATAGTGCAAGCAAATAATGACAAGAACAGGTATAAAGAGAAGCAACTTGCTATCCAGCAGGATACAATTAAGAAGGTAATCGAGTGGTTAAGACAAGAAGGATTTGAGCCTCAGAACATAACACATCTGCGAAAAGATGCGTGCTATTATGGAGTAGTCATAACAGATGAAACAAAAAAAACAGACCTAGGAGAAAAACAGAAGCGAGAGGCCTTTCATATTCTTTTTCCAATTGATAGGCTTGATAGTTTGAGGATTTCAGAAATCATTATATTCGATCTCGGGACCCAAAAATCGTATGCATCATTGGCGGCTAAAACAAACGGAATCTTTGAGCAAAATAGATTTTACTTTGACCTCAAGCTTGCATTACTTCAAATGAATGTATATCTTTTAATAAAGAAAAGTATGCGAGAATTACAATCCTTAGAGATCTCCAAGGTCGTATTCTTTGATGGACTGACAAAGGATACACTTTTTAATATTATTAACGCAGTTCATAATTCAATTGAAATTGCTAGAATAAAAACTGATCAGCTTCGGGATTCGCTTTTGTTCTCTGAGGCGAGCCAAGCAGATGATCATAACGATCTGAAATAAGAATTTCAGTTTAGTTTTTGGACAGAACACTATTATTAATTACTTCTCTCGGCTGTAGAAGGTCCTGGATATATCCTTAAATCTCTTTTAGAATAATCATCTGAACTTTCAGCGGCATGCAATGAGCTTGTCTATGGATGTTGATAGGAGCTTCCTGCGCGCATTATGAGATTCAACTCTCGCGTAAGTGGCCTAAAAGGGATAGTTAATGCCGATTGAGGGCAAGATATTAGTAGAGAATTAACTAAAGTTGCTAATTTTTATACCCATCTTTAAGGCGGATCGATAACTCATACGCTAACATTTTGCTAGGAGAATTGTAAAGATGACATCATAATTTTTTTTCCTTTTTCTCTATCGATTTAGAGTGCGATCTATTGGCCCTCTGCGATTAGCTGCTCTCAAAAATCTGATTTGTCTGTTTGAGAATGCATATGCGTATGATATGAGCATTTTGCTGCTCTGGTCTTTCCTTGTTGTCATCTTAGCCCTGTATCTTAATCGCAACAAATTATGATCTTGAGATTAATTGACTCTTGATTAGTTTAAATTTTAAGCTGCCTGCAACGGAAGCCGTATCAAACTTAACCCTTTGTGCTATCGACATTCTCTATAATATAGTCTTAGATTTGCAACTATAACACAAAAAGAAGGAAAGAAGAAAAACAATGAGGGTGACGGTGACTGTCTGGCCTCTGTGTGTGTGTTTTCTCACTGTTATTGTTATTGTCTTCTAAGATAGTTGGCTATTAAATAAGAAAACACCGTAGCCTTAATATGTTATGTTATAACTCGATACGCTAATCGCTCACAGGCGAGGTCTTGCTGGTCTCTTTTAGCAAGCCCCGTCGTTTTCCAAGGAGTT
The DNA here is from genome assembly GCA_046728425.1 of Thermoproteota archaeon. Classification (GTDB taxonomy): domain Archaea; phylum Thermoproteota; class Nitrososphaeria; order Nitrososphaerales; family Nitrososphaeraceae; genus Nitrososphaera. Next base: position 8,414 of record JBKPEN010000004.1, on the reverse strand, counting down.
TTTTGAATCTAATCAATCAAACTCCCTCCTCCTTGGTTTGTGAGCGATTGATCGCATCCGCTGGGGATCCAAAAAGGGTCCCCAGCGTCATCTTTAAAGCTTATGACCTGTCTCAGCACCTGAGTCTGCCAGAAAAACGGCCAGCAAAAAAAAGAAGACAACAAAGAGAGAGGTATGTATGTATAATAAGCTGTAAACAAACTATCTTTGGTTACACCTGTGTATAAAGAGTAGTACAAATGCAGGCTACTTTACCGCTAACAACCATCTAAATAAGATCCAAAAGCTCAACCTGTAGTTGACAGGAGAAACACCAACAGAAAAGTCAAATGTTGCTACCAAATACTACAGAATTCCATCAATCAACAATATAGATAATCTGTCATAATCACAAGCTAGAATGCTGCGATGATTTAAATTTTGTAGGAATTTGATTTTATGGTTATATTACCTTTCACATACCTCTCTCTACAAATATCTTATATTCAACTTAAGAAGATTCATAGCGACTTGAAAAGAAGACTGATCCTGATACTGATTGCATCACTACTTTTAGTTATGTACTGTCTGCCATCATCTGCAGCCAATGATGCAATGTTGATTAACGAAGTTGAACTTAACCCCGCAGGTACTGATGGGGGTGCAGAAAAGATTGAGCTCCATAACCCATCAAGCAGCGCTATCGACGTCAACGGTTGGACCATAAGCTCCACTGCAGGTAAAACTGCTTCTATCGTAATAAACGAACAAAGAACCATTCCAGCCAATGGTTACATGGTAGTTGGCAGAGATTCACAACAATGGCTTGATAACACAGGTGAAGTCCTAGAGCTAAGGGATGATTCAGGGATACTGATAGATTATGTTGGTCCTTTTTCTGATGGCGCCAACGATAATGCGACTTGGCAGCGATCATCAGATGGTGAAGAAGGACAACACAAGTGGGTCTTTTCAACCAATACACTTGGCCGTGCTAACTTAGATACTCTTATCTACGATCCTGAGTCCCCCTCGGTGCTTGCATTGGAAAATCACACAATACAGTCAGAAACACCATTGCCAGCAGCAACAACAAATTCAAGTGTCAATGTAGTTAACCATCCGAATCAGCCAAGTCAAAACCTAACTATGGCGTTTATAGATGTAGGAGAAGGAGATTCGATCCTTGTTATTTTTCCCAATACAAAGGCATTATTGATAGATGGAGGCGAGCACGAAGATTCTGGCAAACTGCTTGCAAGCCTGCAGGAGCATGGCATGAGCCATATCGATGTCGTGGTAGCTACACATCCCCATGCAGATCATATAAGTGGGCTGGTTGATGTTATTAAAAATGTAAATGTTGGGCAGGTGATAGATTCTGGTCAAGTACATGCAACGCAGGCCTTTGAGGATTTTCTGGACTCTGTCGAGACTAAGCAAATTCCATTAAAGTCAGTCAGAGAAGGCGATTCAATCAACCTTGATCCAACAGTCAAAATTGATGTTCTAAATCCACCTGAAGAACTGGTTGATGGTACAGACAATGAAGCCAAATTCAATGATAATTCTGTTGTCCTCAAGCTTGCGTATGGCGAATTTTCTGCTCTGTTGACTGGCGATATGGAGGAAACAAATGAAGCAAGACTGGTGTTGGAAAACGCTACAAGACTTGATGCTGATGTCTTGAAAGCCGGTCATCATGGTAGTCGCACATCTAGCAGCCCTTCGTTCCTGAATGCGGTAACACCGGAAGTTGTAATTATTTCCGTAGGTGCAGGAAATACCTACGGTCATCCACATCAGGAGGCTTTGGATAGAATTTCAGCTGCAGGAACTGAATATCTGTTTAGGACAGACCTTGATGGCACAATTACCCTGACTGCAGATGGCAGAAGTAAATATTCAATTGCAACTGAAAACAATGGGAAGAAGATTGTTATTGATGCTGTTGTTGATGCCGCTCATGGTGTTTTAGAATTTGAGATGGTGTGCTGCTCCCAACAGTAGTGTTAATTTTGAATGTTGTATATGTAGTATGTAGTACAAGCCAGAGGTATATTGTATGGAAAAGGTGATCAAGGCAAGTTTCGATCGTGTTGAAGGGGATTTCGCGGTAGTTTATGCTGATGAACCTAGTGCTGCTGATCACAAGCACCACTACAGGTTCAATGTGCCTCTAGAATTGGTAAAGAATGCTAAACCTGGCACACGACTGCAATTGCATATTGAAAACGATCGGATTAATCACATAGAGATCGATAGAGAGGCGACTGAGAAGGCAAGAGACAGAATTCGCAAGAAATATGAAAGACTGCAGCGAGCCCGCCATTTGAGAGGACAATAGCATCTGAGGCTTTGATATTCAAAGCCACTGTTCTAAGCAGGAAGAATACTGGCACAGTGTCTGAATCGGACAAAGTTAATTGACATTTCTAAAGGCGATGACCTTATTACTGTCCTATCTCCCCTGTTTACAAGCCTGGTGACATTGAGTGATGTATATACCGTTGGCTAAGAGGATCCTGGTAACTAGGTTAGAAGCATTACAAAATCATGTCCATCTAAACACTACCGAACAGAAGGACGCTTTTGAGCAGCAAGTTGGATCCTTTCCAATGTTTCCTGTGCCAAGTTTGAATTATACTAGCTCAACACTGCTAGGAGGAGGACATCTACTTAGTGTTCCTCAAAGATCCGCAAATAAGGACTTGGCGTGGGAATTAATTACTATATTAGAGCGACCCGAGATTATTGCTCCTTATCACGTGAAATATGGTTTGCTGCCAACACAGGTCCCCATAGGTAATGGGGCTTTCGCTGCAGATTTGGATAAAACTACCCCACATTGTGCTGAATTGATTTCTATGTTAGAAATTGCTCGCTCTAGACCAAACATTCCAGAGTACCCACAGATAGCAGAGAATATACTGGAAGCAATCAATCAAGTTTACAATGGTACTAAGCAACCTGAGGAAGCACTCGACCAAGCTGCAGCCAAATCTGCGGAGGCTCTGGGATGGTAAGGAACTTGTTTTTTGGGAGAGAGAAGGAAATAGGAATCGTTCTCATAATTTCAATTATTGTATCTTCAAACGGCTTGTTATTCTTCCTACAAAACGCCATTGAAGTAGATCTCAGAAGGACCACTTTTGAACAACAAAGAGACCTTCAATTACGATCAACAAAGGAGATTGCACAACACATAGAGTCAGATATTACTCTCGTGCTGTCTATGTTGAATGGTTTGGCAAACTCACTATATTTGCAGGAAGGAGAATTGGGGAGTGAGAGAACCACAAAGCTTTTGGAGGAAACCTATGCCAATTCTGATCTTACTATAGATAGACTATTTGTTTTGAATAATGATGACATCATGGTCTCAAGTTTAGTTTCAAAACCCTCTGAATTTTTTCTTGGCGAAGATTTCTCCTTTAGAAGCTGGGTAAAAGAGACGAGAAGCTCTCTTAGTCCAGTCTTCTCCGGATATTTTGAAAGGATAGGCATTTTCAGGGAATTCATTACATATCCGATAATAAGCAGAGAAACTGGGGAATATCTTGGAATGGTAGTTACCTCTATACCCACTATTCCTTTTTTTTCACATTATGGTAACGTGGAGCGTATAGATACCCAGTTCTTAGTAGCATTCGACAAAAAGGGGACTATATTGGCCGCTGGTGCCAGCAATGATCTAGTAGGAAAAGACTTTTTTGGAGAAGATGTCCAGCAATTTGTGAATCATAACGAAATATTGATTAATCTAACCCGTGACCTATTATCGGGTAAATCTGGCTATGGAGTTTATGATTATGGAAAAGGTGAAACATTAACTACTCAGTATCCAGTTTTTATAAATGGTAGTCCTGAATTTTTCATTCAGATAGTGACGCCAACTTCAGTAATCTATGCAAAGATAGACGAGGTACTCTCTATACAACAAGTAAGAATACTTCCACTTATTGTAGCCGCTAGCACCGTTGCAATTGCAGTCCTTATAATATTGCTAAAGAAATGGAATATCATTCTAGCAAGAGAAGTAAAAAGAAGAACAAAAGAGTTAGAAGACTCATATGAGGAAATGAAGAGATACATAGCACAAGTTCAAACCGAACTTCAAAAGGATAAGGGCAAAAAGAGTAGTAGTACTACATAAAATGATAACAGGAATGTAAGCGCGTACATATGTGTGTTAAAACAGATGCTAGGATTAACATTCATTTGACCAGTGACTCAAGTTCAATAATTTTTAATATATGAGTCAATTAAGACTCTTTCAGATAGAATCAAGCTCCACACGAATAGGTGTACTCAATAGGTGATCGATTGTGAAATTTGAATCTTCATAGGAAGCTAGGAGATCGTTTGTCATCTATCAAAGAATCATGTTACAAAAGTTAAAGAACTGTTCACAACTCTACAATGGCAGTAGAGATATAGGCATGAGCACAACTAACATTGGACCAGCTTCTAGCTCTGAGGATTTCAAGACTCAGCAACGCCAAATGTGGGATAATGCTGGGACATAATGGCAGGATTGGTGGCAGACCATGGAGCGGCTCGCAAAAAGTTAGCGATAAGATTGTACAATTGGCTGAAATCAAACCTGGTTACAGGGTTTTGGATATTGCTACAGGAATAGAAGAGCCAGCAGTTACTGCAGCAGCGAAAGTTATGCCAAATGGCAAAGTTGTCGCTACAGACATTTCACCATAAATGCTAGAAGATAGAATGAAATTGAATTTGCTACCAGATTCAACAGCAAAATTTGACACAATCAATTCAAGATGGATCTGATGTTCTTCAGAAACCTTTACGCGGCCATGGTTAGGATTAGATAGATGTTGATTGCAGACGACGGGCTTTCTGCAGCTGTGTGCCCTTTTGCCTTAGCAGAGCTCAAAGTCTGAAACGGTCCGGGAAACAGGATTCAAAGATGTCAAAGTTAAGACGTTTCAAATAACATTTGAATTTGATTCACTTGACAGTTTCAAGATTTCACCAACAAATTATAGCTCTCATACATGCCATGTTAGCAAGTATACAGACGAAGTGTAGAATCCGCATGGAATTCAGTTACCGAAGCCGTTCGTCAGTATGATGATTCTAATGGCATGTAAAAATAGAAAATCAAGTAATATGTGTAGCGGGAAGGAATCGAAATGAATTGGATGATCTTTCCTTGACCCAAACGGTGTCACGATAAGAAAGGCAGGCTTTTAATAAGTGACAGTAACTATGTGTTTTTTCTATCTCGAATCTCATCTGAATTTTCGGCTATGTACCTCCAAACTCGGATCACCATTGTAGCTTTCCTACTTTCATTAATAACTGGTCTCTGACGGGTCTGCTAGGTTATCCCTTATCTTAATCGTAAGCAGGAATTGGTTTGGTCATATTTTCAAATTTGTCAAATAGAGCGTAAGCAAACCGATGATTAAGAAATAAAATAAAAAGCCCTTCTCTCATCAAATCCTCAATCGCAACACTAATTTCTTGATTTTTGAGAATCTGAAAATAAGATAAGGAGTCTGTTACAAGCATTGGATTCGTTGATTCATAGTTATCTAAAATATTAAACGTAATTGATTCGACATGACCAAGGAAACTTATGTCATAGTTTCTAATCTTGGACTTGAAAATGCTTACTATAGTTTCGTCTATTTCTTCTTCGTCGTCGTATTTTGTTTTTCTAGAGGCGACAATTGGCGATGAAAAAGTTCTCCCTCCTTGGTAAAACACTCTATTATGATCTATATTAGAATAATCGTTTAATTTGAAGAACTGTTCAGTTCCTCTTAATAATTGATCATCAGTCAGCCAATTGGTATCTCCTCTATTTTCATTCATCCTAGCAAAATAAGCTCTAGCGTTTATCATTCGTACATAGGGCAATTATTAATTCTAGTTTTATTGTATGTCTTTCCTTAATAATAAATTAAGTCCTACTGGCTCAAGAGTTATTCTTCCAGTTGCTGCTTCTCCAAGATTAGCAAGCTCCACCTTGCCATTTGTGAACTTTCTAACCTCGTCAGGCTTTTGTCAAGATTTCGCGATTGTATTTCCTGATGCATAGATTTAGGCGTACTTATTGTTAATACTATAGCTTAAGAGGATGTTGCTTCACTTTTACGAGAAGCATCCTCATCGTCAACAAAAGAACGACGATAATAGGATGTAAATATAACGCAAACCACTTTTACAGGCGCAGGGAGGTAATTGCTGTAGACCGAGACCCAGGCAATAACATTTGCAGTATATGTAATAAGCAAGCCGCGAAGGTCATCTCTGTTCCAACGAAAAAATGATTGCAACCGCTGAGAAAGAGAAAAGAGAGCTTTTTTTATGTGACTGATTGACTCATGAAATACCCCTATAAATTTCAGCTTATGGTGCTGCATTTTGAATCTCTTTAAATACTTCCTTGTCCTCTTCATCAAAGAGAATATATGAATTAAGTCTACGACCATGACAATGATGCTTCTGCTGGCGCCACCACAACTGACAACGGCTCCTGTTAATCTAGATGTACTTCTGAATATGGCATTAATAAGAAATAGGGAAGCCTATACTTAATGAATAGATCAGAGCACGGATTTTATCCGCATATATAAAAATTCTAATAATGACCCTACGCCAAGTTAACAGCATAATATTTGCTCTTTATGAATAATGAAGCTCTTATGATGAGCTACTGGATTGCAATATCTCACCGACTGGTAGAGCTAGAAGTCGTCATGAATTCATTATTACAGGGTATTTTAAAGAGTCTTAAATTGAATAAGGAAAGTCTGGATAAGTCGCAATTGGCCAGAAGAAAGGACTCTTCCTCTCTAATTGAGGAGAGTTACCGAGCATTTCTACTATTATGTGATTTGGAGGATTAGAACATAATATGGGTATGTGCCTCTATTGCCTCTCTGCCTTGCTGATATCGGTATAGAGAGAAAAAATAAAATAAAAATAATTTTAGAGACTTGAGTATCTAACTAGGAGTTTGTGTTATGTGGTTTTAGAGATTATCTATTTTTTCCTTAACTTTTTCCTTATTGTATTCCGAGTTTGTGTCGCGTCCAGGGTCCTCGATCTTCTTTGCAGCTGCCTTTCCACCTGCTTGCATCTTTTCAGCTGCATCTCTTGCATCATCGTCTATATTTGACATAGGTAAAATGTACTATGCACTCGATCGAACATAAAGAGCTCTTTATGGTGTTCATATAGGTCAAAACATGATTAGCCGTGAACTGTCAGCTATTAAAAAGAGGTCATTGTGATTTGAACTATAAATGCCAATTTTAGTATACTCGCTAAGTTTGGCTTGCATTTGAGCTTATTCTTGCTCGCTATCAGACAAAAATCCCTAGCAATGCTTTCCTGTTATTGCAACATCTCAGTATTTACCTACCACTATCCTTGTTGTTGGCTCAAAATTCCTAAACCATCTTTAGTTTAGTCTATAGTGCTCAATATTTTCTCAGTCAAATCACTCATACGAATGGGCTTTTTAACAAAGCTGTCATAAAGTCCATAGAAGGAGATACTTTAGAAAAGTCTCCATCTTTAATCTCAAACACCAAAGAAATTGACACAAAGTGTCGCCACTCATATCGCTAATACTTGCCCTAGCCTTGACATAAGTCAAATATAGCCAAGCAGTCCAAGCAATAATATTTTTCCCGTGAGGTACGGATTATCTCGATGTCCTTGTTCGTTCTCCAGCAACTATTGCAACGAAATATAAAGTCATTTGATACGGGATCCCATTCTTCCATGCAGATAATCGTTATCTTTGGTGCACCAATGTATTTAAAGGGAGCAACCGGAAATCCCACGTTTGGTGTTTTCTATTCAGTTATATCAAGAGGAGTGTGAAATAAAGATCAGTTCACATGAAGGTTATCCCTTCTTTGGGTTCATCTCAATTTTAACCTGAATCTGACTCAACCTGGCCAACAATAACAGATCTATTACAAATTTTATAAACATACTTTATACATAAAAATGTGTTCAAACTTTAATAAATAAGCTTCGCTGACACTCAGGCAAGATAGTCCATCATGAAGGGCTCTTCAGAGGATGTTATAGACAGTCTGAGAGCAGAGGATCCTCTATCCCTTTCTGATTTTGCTTCTGAAGAGATTGCTTTTCTTGATCGGTCCATGAACTGTTGCATAGGCTTTGTAGATATACTAAATTCAACTACCATAACTGCTGAGATTTATAATCATCCAAAAAAAATTGGACAATACTACTCAATATTCATTAATACAATGGCAATCTTGGTAAAGAACTACGGTGCAAAGATAGTCAAGAATGCTGGAGATGCTTTGATATTTTACTTTCCTCAAACATCTTCGGAAGGCTCTAGCAATGAAGAAGCTTTCAATGATGCATTTGAATGCTTTACTACCATGATATTAGCACGTGATATTATC
>JBKPEN010000295.1:0-2015 GCA_046728425.1 Thermoproteota archaeon | reverse complement strand
CTGCTCATCATAAGTGTCAGCAATTTCATTGATTCAGCAAATCCACCATTGTGCTTTATCACTCCAAAAATATCTGTTGGAAAACCAAAATCATTACTTGTAAAGATATTGGTCTCCTTGAAACCCACTTCTTTGAATAATGCAATCCACTCACTTGACTTCAAAGGTCTATCAAATGAATCTATTCTTTTTTCCACATTATAGACAAGCTCATTGTCTGGCTCATCAATCCAAATTAGCTCTATATCTCCAAAATGCCCACCTGTTTTTAATACTCTTGAAACCTCTGTTACTGCCTTATCCTTATCAAGTATTGTAGCTAGGACTGACTGAGCAATTACTGCATCAAATTGACTATCGTTGAAGAAATTCATATTCGTTACATTGCCTTTGATAATAGTTATCTTAGAACAAAGACCTCTTTTTTGTATTCTCTTTTCTGCAAATTTCACGATGAGATCACTAGAATCAACTCCTATTGCCCTGCAATTATATTTCTCAACTAACCTGCAAAGATCTTTAGCACTACCGCAGCCAATTTCTAAGACATAATCATTAGGACTGAGACTCATTTTTTGAAAGAGTCTTTCTGTAGCGAATACTCCTCCTGGATGAAGTGATGCTTCACCGTCAAAAGACAAAACAAGAAGTTCAAGAAGTGGAAGTTCTGCTAGTTGTTCATCAGTCCACAAAGAAAAGTTCAATGATGGCAAATCATGATCTTCTTCTTGCTGATTCATGCTCTGCAATATTATTTCTCAACATGGTCATAGATAAACGTCATAGCAAGCGCATACATATACTAATACGCAAACAGGCAACTAATTCTCGCTTTTTCATGTTTTCTATTATATAGTCTGAATGGTTAGTCAAGCACTCCTTCATCAAACTTGCTCTTATCTGATTTTATTCAAACTCGTAAATTTGCTTCTTCCATTAATCTTCCTCCTCATTCTTTTCTGTACAAATCTAAATAATGATACTACTTCTATCCTCTACGCTATGAAATTACTGTTATCCTCTTCCTCTTTTTAGCTGAAGAACAAGTCATTTATTAGAATGATAAACTATAAAATTGAGATAGCATAACAGCGACCGAAAAGCATAGCAGATTTTTTTTACTGGGTTGCCAATACTCAAATAATATTAGTTAACCTAATGGATGTTCTCATATAGCAGATATGATGCCATTAGAGACGCCAACAACTATTAATACACTCCAAGTGCGACAACCGAAAAATCAGCAACAACAGAAGACAAGACAGGGTGATGTCACGGTGGTGGAAATGAAGGCATTGGATCGTCACATAGAGACATTAGAAGCAAAGCTATCGTTTCTAGTTAAATTGTGTGATGATCCTCGCACAGATTTATCGTATCAATATGATAAGAAAATCGCTACTATCAAACAAGAGATTAAAGAAGCGATGGAACGGAGAGAACATTAAATAGGCTTAGGCAAGTGTATATTACTTATATAAAAATTCATAGCCGCATGCTTAAAGATAGATTTTCTATATCTATTTCTTCCTCTACCAATCCTTCTATCTTTTCACTATACACCATCAACACCTTATGAAACGCGGTTGCTCAGTTGCTTGTAGCTGTGTATAGCAAATTGAAATAACTAGCGGATGGAGAGCATTATAGACTGTGCAGCATATAAGAGAGCAGACTAGGAGATGTAAAGTATAGCAATCTTAAACATCATCCCATCAAACTTCTTTTTACCGGATTTATCTAAGGCGCTGCTAAAGCTGTATCTGACAACTATTCAACATAAGCCTGTATGATATCGTAGTGACCTAGATTATTAAAGTGCCTAGTTATCTAAGCCCGAGCCTGTCAAATAAGTCATCTACGAATTCATCTACGTCAATTAAGTCATCTGAGGCTGGGTTGTTATCTTCTTCCTCCTCCTCTTCTGCTGCTTGTTGTTGTTCTTCTACTGGTTGTTCTTCCTCCTCTTCTGCTGCTTGTTGTTGTTCTTCTACTGGTTGTTCTTCCTCCTCTTC